>CAJBLW010000451.1 GCA_903953985.1 uncultured Burkholderiales bacterium | reverse complement strand
TGCAATAAGGTTATTGCTGATAACCATATTGTGCGCACCAGATGGCATTTGGGTGCCTAGTGTTTACCCTGGGTTTGCGGCCAATGTACCCAGCTGTGGTGAGCCGGGCGGGGCGAATTACGGGCTTTTCTCATCGCCCGGGCGCATGCCCTTGAGCCAGTAGACCCAGGACAGGATCACGGCCACGGCGGTGTAGAGCTCAGGGGGAATTTCCTTGTCCAGGTCGATGCGACTGAGCAAGGCCAGCAGCTGGGGGTCTTCGGCCACATACACGCCGTGGCGCTGGGCTTCGTCGATGATGCGTTGGGCCAGCTCGTCTTCACCTCTGGCGCTGATGATGGGCGTTTTGCGTTTGCCATACTCCAGAGCGATGGCTTCCCTGAGCGGGGCTTTCATGTTTGCACATCCAGCAAGCTGCCGGTCTCGGGCGGGTTCCAGGGCATGGGTTCGGAAGGACCTGGGCCGTGGATGATCTGCAGTCGGGTCATGTTCAAACCGGCACTGTCAAGTTCTTCGGCCAAATTGGGCGTTAGATCGCGTGCCCGTTTCACCACATCCTCGCGCAAGGCCCACATGACCATGTCGACCTTGGTCTGGTCGCTGATGCGTGTTTGAAGCCACACTTCGCCCAGTTCGCGGTTGCGGGTGTGCAAGTGAATGACCAGCGGGGCCTTTTCTTCGCCACGCTTGCTGCGGCCCCGCACAAATCGCAGCGCTACGGGTTCGGCGTCCGAAAAAGGCAGCATCATCGAAAACACCCATTCGCGCCCCGTCAGGGTTTCGGCCGCAGTGAATTGGTGCGACTCGATGTCGTCGATGGCATCTTGCACACGGCCCGTCGCCTCATGGCTCGTGCTTTGCAGCAGACGCAACAACTGCCGCAGGCCCGACTTCAAATCAACCAGACCACTGCCGTGGCCCTGTGACAGCAAAGCTTCGGTCATCAAGCCGCTGCGCTGCATGAGTTGCTGGAGTTTTTCCGAAGTCAGTTGGGCCATGCTGGGGCGCATGCGTTGCCACTGCTGCAGTGCTGCCAGCTCAGGGGACGCCGGGTTCAGACTCTGCAACAGGCTGTCCAGACCGCCCGGGCGCAGCAGCTGGGCCAGGGCGCCCATGTCAGGGGGTCTGAATCCCAGCTGCTGCATGCGGTTGGGCATTTGCGCCAAAGGTGCAGCGGCTGCTGGGGGCGTTGCACCGGTGGCTTGCAGCGGGCGCAGCCAGATCGAACCATCGCTTTGCAACTGCACCCGAAACAAGGCCGTGTCGCCCGAGGCCAGTCGCAGCCCCGCGGGCAGTTCTTTGGGCAAGTCGATGAAACGGCCGGCTTGCGCGGGGTCTTGCAGGATCAGACGAATCCGGTCTTGGCGGTTCTCGACGGTGGATTGAATCACCTGGCCGTCGCGCAAGCCCAGTTCGGCGGCGCTGCGCTCGACCACCAGGGGCAATTTTCCCTCCAGAAAAATGGTGGGAATTTTGGGGTTGAGGTGGGCAGTTTCAGCCCCTGTGATCATGCTGCGGCCCGCGCTGCGATCAGGGGAAACGCACCCAGCGGCGCTGGTCGTTCGGGTCGTGCGCAAGCTTTTGTTCTGCCTGTTTGTCAGCCCCGTGTAGCAAAGCTGCGGCCCCCGGGTGCTGGCTCAAGACCATCTCGCGCAAGGCAGGCATGCTGGGCACCTTCAATTGGACCCCAGACCGCATTTGATGGGGCGAGCCTGATGGAAAAGCCTGCGGGTTCAGGCTCACAAAGGCCTTGCGCAAAAAGTCGGGGTGCAAAGGGACATCCGGCAAAGCCCTGCGGATCAGGCGGTCCAGCGTTTCGCCGCGTTGCACGGTGACCATGCTGCCGGCCGTGGCTGCTGGCACGGGTGCAGAGGTCAAGGCCGAAGGGCTGGCTTGGACATGACCACCCGCCGAGTGGGCCGATGTGGGTGGCAAGCCGTCCATTTGCTGAAACGCGGCTTGTGGGCCCAGCAGTGCCTTCAGTGCCAAGGCCCCGGCAGTGTCAGCGGACCAGGCCGCTGAACTCCAGCTGACCAGAGCGAAGCTGCCGAGCAGCCAGGTGGCCAGGTGATGGAGAGGAGAAACAGCAGTGGTCATGGGGTAGTGTGGTTCGGTTTGAACAGGTTCACAAGGGCAGGGCCATCCAAGCGCCATGCGAGGCCAGGGCTGGGCCCGCGAGTTGTTGCAGCTCGGTGCGGTGCGGGCCGACCTTGACCACCTGGGCCAAGGCCAAGTGCTTGGCCATGCCGGGCTCTAGCATGCGGGCAGGCACATGGGCGGGGTCCATCAAGAGCACGCGGTCACCCGGGCGCAGACCGCTGTCAAAGCCCGCTTGCAGCTCGAGGGGCTGCGTGCCTTGGCGGCGCACATGGAACTGCACCGGTTCACATTCGGTTTGCTTGTCCAACTGGGCCACCCATTGGCGCATGCGCTCTTGCAAAAGGCCTTGCATCTGCTGCGCCCAGGCTTTTGGGCTTTGCGCCAGGGCCAAGGGGGCGATCGAGATGATCTGTTCGATTTGCCACTGAGGCACCATGCGCGAGGCCGGGCTGAGCTTTTGGCCCAAGCGCAAGCTCAATGTCCAGTGCAACGGCGGGGCACCGGCGTTCAGGCCGAGGGACTCAGTCCACGAACGTGCCACAAACGGGGCATGCGGCTGCAGCGAAATCTCGGCTATCCAGCCGCTGCGCTCCTCGGTCTGGCCGGTGAGTGCACGCATGTAAGCGTTGTCTGACTGCGGGGCGGCCTGCCCCACGCTGTGCGTGCGCCAGCGCTGAGAGGCTTGCATGTTCTGGCTCCATGCCTGCTGCGCTGTCTCCAGCAGGGTCTGGCTGGCAAACAGCTGCGGGCCGCTAAAGCCCTCAGGCATCACGACGTGCACGCCCAACGGCAAACGCCAAGGCCGGGGCGGGGCCTTGCAGCTTTGGTCTGCGCCCACGGGCTTCCAGCCCCAGGGCAAGACCTCGGCGCTGACCTGGGTCACGGGTTCGTCGCCTTGCACATAAGACAAGACCCGCACGCCTCGCACCTGCGCCTCGGAGTGGAAATGGGCGCTTTCGTGCAAAGCCCCCTTGTTGTCTACCCAGGCCGAACTGACCACCCGTGTGGGCCGTTCCAGGGTGGCTTCCAGAATGGCTTGACGAATGGCGCCCAGCTGTGCGTCGTATTCATTTTGCGGGTTCTTATGGGCCGCCTTGACCGACTGGGCTTGGGCATTCAAAAGGGCCTGCACCGGGGCCGAGGCCAGTGCTTTGGCCGCCAATTCGGCAGGGCTGGGGCTTTGGGCTGCGGCCGAACTGGCCAGTGCACAGGCCAGCACGGCAGCGCTGATGCGCAACCAGGCAGGGCGGGGCGAGTTCAAAAGGGCCAGCATGGGGTCAGTCCAATTCGATGGGCGATCAGCGGCGGCGCGAAGCCATCTGACCCAGGTACAAGGCACGCAAGTCACGCACCACGTACTGGTCCAGCGACATGGTGGTTTCGTAAGTGTCTTCGCCTACCGGGGTGATGCTGACCATGGTGGCGCCATAAATCACGCCCTCTACCTTGGCGCGGAAGGTGTCGCTCATCACCGTCATGTCGGCCACGGTGGTGGTGGCGTCAAGTTGTTGGCCATAGACCTGCTCGGTCAAAGAGCGGTAAGCGTCGAGCTTGGAGGCGCGGATGGCCAACAGGCGCTGCTGTGCCGGGTTTTTGTGGTTTTGCACGCTGATGACGGCATAGCCTGTAGCCACCAGGGTTTCACGCTTTTCCACCAAGGGGCTGAGCATCGAGGCAGTGGATGCCTGCGGGGTGGTGGTGTCCTGTCCCTGGATGTTCAATGACACGGATTTGCATCCGGCCAAGGCCAAGGTGGTCAACAAGGCGGCTGCCAGTGAACGGGTACGGGTCATTGTGCTTCTCCATGAACGGACACCCACACCAACCAAAGCGGCGCGTGGATGTGTTGTGTCTTGATGCATACATCGACAGCAATGCCCAAGTCTTGAGTTTCAGCCGGTTTTTGCAACATAGATGGGTGGATAGTTCTAAATAGTGAATAAAAAAATACTTTTATTGGTATAAAAAACGTATTTATTTGAATTATTGATAAAATCACTTGCCAAAGTATCAATTGATAATTTATAAACTAAAAATGCAAAAAATTCCAAAAATTTTCCAACGGCTGTGTGGCGCTTTCAGCGCAACTTGCCAGATGGTCATGCCCTGACCGCTGCCAGAGACCATCAGACACGAATTGACATGAAAGCCAGCGCCAAAACCCAAATCATTGGACAAAGCAGAGCAACGCAGTTTTTGCGCGAGCTCATCCAGACTTTGGCGGCGTCATCTTCGACAGCCTTGGTGACAGGCGAAAGCGGCACGGGCAAAGAACTGGTGGCCCAGGCCCTGCATGCCCAAGGCCCCCGCGCCGGCGGTCCGTTTGTGCCCATCAATTGCGGGGCCATCCCGCGTGATCTGATCGAAAGCGAGCTTTTTGGTCACCGCAAAGGCGCCTTCACCGGGGCCGTGGCCGACCGTTTGGGCCGATTCGAGCTGGCGCACGGTGGCACCCTGTTTCTGGACGAAATCGGCGACCTTCCCATGGACATGCAAGTCAAACTTTTGCGCGTCCTGCAAGAGCGCTGCCTTTTGCCCGTGGGCGCCTCGCGCGAAGTGCCTGTGGACGTGCGGGTGGTCGCGGCTACCCACAAAAACCTCGAATCAGAAGTGGCGGCAGGGCGTTTCCGGGAAGACCTTTATTACCGTATCAACGTCTTGCCCATCAACACGACCGCCTTGCGCGAGCGGCCTGAAGACATCGCTGCCTTGCTGCAGTTTTACGCGGAAAAGCACACCCTGCCGGGCAACCGCCCCCTGAAGTTTGCGCCTGACATGTTGCAGCTGCTGCAGGCCTACGCTTGGCCGGGCAATGTGCGCGAGTTGTCGAATCTGGTGGACCGTTTTTCGACGCTTTTCCCCTCGCAAACCCTGCTGTTGCACACCGTGCCCGCCTGCATGATGCCCTCAGGCTTGGTCGCTTTGCAGGCACAGCGCCTGAGCCTAATGCCCGAATCAGTCCGACAGCCTTCGATCTTCGCAGCGGCTTCGGCCCCTCAAGAAGCCCTCGCCATGGCAGAGCCCAACGGGACACGCACGGCAGCTGGCGATGCCGAAAGCCCCTGGGCTGACCAAGACCCGCTGAGCCATTTGTTCGCAGGCAGCGACAACCCTGCGCCCGTCCCTCGAATTGCCTTCGCCCCCATGCCCCAGTCTGCCTCCAATGACGAAATAAGTTCTGTCGAAGAAGTCATCTTGCTGGCCCAAGGCATAAAGACACTGCCGTCCGATGGCATCTCGCTCAAGCAACACCTGATCGACATCGAGCGCAACCTGATCGAGCAAGCCCTCAGCCGCACCCAAGGCAATGTGTCTCAAACGGCCAAGCTGCTGCAACTCCAAAGAACGACGCTCATCGAAAAAATTAACAAGTACGAACTGCGCGGCGTGGCCTGAGTACCTCTGGGATTGAACTGGGTTTGTCAGCCCGGGCGAAGACTTCAGCTTGTCATCCCGGGCGAAGACCCGGGATCCATTTCCCTTGGCCAACATGGATCCCGGATCTAGTCCGGGATGACAAAGAAAAGAAAGTCTGGGATGACAAAAAACCGAGACCGATCAGAACGGCGGTTTGATCACTTTGGCGCAAGTGCCCTTGATGAGCTTGATGTTGCGCCCGTCGTTCAAACTCAGGGATTGCACAAAACTGCCTGTTTTGCGGTCCACCACAAACTCTTCACCCGTGATCATCACGCCAAAGCGCTGGAACATGGCAGGGCGGTAAATCTTCAGTCGCGTGCCCATCAACTGCAGGGTCCCAGAACGGCTTTCAGAGATGGCAATCTTGCCTTGATACCAGCCTGATTTTTTCTCAAAATCAATCTGTGCCATGGTGATCCTGGAGGGCTCGTTCTCCTTGATGCCCAAAGCCAGTTGACCGTCCAAGTCCAACTCCAGCTCACAAATCAGATCCATCACCCCTTTGCTGTCGCCGGGTATGCTTTCGGCGATCAAATCGGTCTCCGGACGACTTTCCCACATGAGGTGCACCAGCCCCCAGATGCCGCCCATGACCAAAAGACCGATGGCGATACCGATTGCAGTATTTTTCAGCATGGGGGAACCTCTAGAAGGTGTTGGTGCGAACCAAGGCGGACAGTCGTCATCTTAACGTGCAGTAAGGCTGAAGTTCACACCTGATTACTGGTTCAGCACCGTGATGCTGACGCGGCGGTTGCGCGGGTCTGCAGCATTGCCCGGCACTTTTGGATTGGTATCGGCCACCCCCTCGATGCGCGAGAACCGATTGCCACTGATGCCCTGGGATTGCATGAATTGCCGCGTGGCATCGGCCCGCTCAGTTGACAGGGTCCAATTGTTGCGCATGCTGTCCGGCGCGAAACCCATGCTGTCCGTGTGGCCACGAATCGACAATTTGTTGGGCAGTGGTTTGAGCGATTGGGTCACTTCGGCCATCAAGGCGGCCGCTTTGTTGCCCATCACCGCGCCGCCGGAGCTGTACATGGCAAAGTCGGCCTTGTCGATCACTTCAATGCGCAAACCGTCCTTCTCGCGCGTGATGCTGACCTGGTCCTTGATTTTGTCGAACTGCGGGCTTTCAGACAATTTTTGCTTGATCTCTTTTTCGACCTTGTCGAAATTTTCCTTGTCCTGTTTCTGGCCTGGCGAGCCACTGCCGCCACCCTCGCTGGGTGAGCCCGAACCCGAGGCTTTGCCTGGGTCTTGGTCGGATGGGCCATCCTTGTTGTTTTCTTCCTTGGAGGAACCAAAGCTTTCGGCTGGGCCACCTTGGGCCTGCGGCGTCAAACGCTCGAGCAATGCGGTTTGCTTGGCGGTGAAAGGGAAACCATCGGTGTCGATGATGGACTTGCCACCAAACAAACCATTGGAGCCCGCCATTTCACCAAAGACAATCTGGCTGTGGGAGGCGGGCCTGAAATAGTCCGCCACACTTTTGCGCTTGTCCTCGTTACTGGCACCCAGCAGCCACATCAACAAGAAAAAAGCCATCATGGCCGTCATCATGTCGGCCAGTGCGATTTTCCAGGCGCCACCGTGTGCACCCGCATGGCCATCTTCGGCAATGATCTTTTTGACGATGATGATGGGCCGCAATGCCTCTGCAGCAGCAGCAGCTGCAGCGACTTCTTCGGGCGTTCCCGCTGCGGCTTTGTCTGCCTCGGCCATCAGGATCCTCGCATGCCGTCAAAGACGTCGGCAAAGCTTGGCTGGTTGTGGTGTGAAATGCAGGCCCTTGCGGACTCGATCACCAACGGTTGAGCGTGGCCCTTGAGGTTGCCCACGATCATCTCGCGGATCACGTCGAAGGCTTGCGCGTCTTCGTTGATGATTTGGGTCAGCCGGCCAGCAAAGGGCTCAAACATGCCGTAGGCCAAAAACACGCCCATCAGCGTCCCCACCAGCGCGGAGCCAATCAGCGCACCCAGCACAGGCGGGGGTTGGTCAATCGCCCCCATGGTTTTCACCACACCCAACACGCAGGCCACGATACCCAGCGCGGGCAAACCGCCCGCAATGCCGGCCAACGCGCCGGGGGCCAACAAGGCCTCATGGTGGTGCACCTTGATGGCCTTTTTCATCAAATCGTCCAAGGCATCGGCGTCCAGATTGCCCTGCGAGATCACCATCAATCGAAGGGGATCGCAAATCATCTGAACGATGGAGTGGTCCTTGGCGAGCTTGGGGAATTCACCAAAAATCGGGCTCGAATCTGGGTTTTCAACGTGCGATTCGAGCGCCACCACGCCTTCTTTTTTCATCACCGTTTGCAGTTTGCCCACCAGCAGCATCAATGCCAGGTAATCGGCTTGGTGAAGACTGGGTCCTTTGATGCACTTGCCGATGCCGCCCATGGCCGCCTTGAAAACAGGAAAGCTGTTGGCCACCAAAGAAGCACCAATGGCGGACCCCCCGATGATCAGAAATTCGAAAGGCGCGGCCTTGATGATGGGGGCCATCTTGCCGCCAGCAATGACGTAACCGCCAAACACTGCACCAAAAACTACCGCTAAACCGACAAAGAAAAACATGGTGGCCCTTTAAGTCTAGACAATGCACCAAACACCGATGCACCAACCTAGCGTCCATTGAAAAAAGAAGTCCATTAAATTGCCCAGCAAAATGACAGGCAGACCCAAATACAGCGCCCCCCAAGCCCATCCCGAAATCGTCAAGCGGGATTTGGGTATGTCATGCCCCAAGATGGCATGTTCTTTTGGGGATGAAGGCTCATTTTTTTTGTTAATACCTGTATTCATCGGATACAAATGCGTTTTCTTGAGTCGAATTTAAAAAATTTGCCTATTATGACGATATGGATTTGAAATGGGAGCAATTGCCACAAGCCGATTGGGAAGAATTTCATTCGACCCAGCGCGGCGCTTTGCAACAGGCATGGACTTACGGCGAGGCGTTGACCTCATTGGGCGTGAGCATGTCGCGGTCCATGGTCTGGCAAGAAGGCCAACTGGTGGCCATTGCCCAATTCATGTGCAAACGGGTGCTTGGCTACATTTCTTTGGCCTCTTGTACGCGGGGCCCGATCTTCCATCCCGACCTCAGCCCCGCTCAACGAGCAGACATCTACAAGCGCCTGCGCCAATCGATCCCCCTGCGGCGCCTGAAAGTCCCCTTGTTTTCCCCCGACCGCACCAGCGAACAACTCGATCCGCTTGAAACCCAAGGCCTGTCACGGGTGATGACCGGGTACTCCACTGTGCTGCTCGATTTGACCCACTCGCTGCCCACTTTGAAAGCCCAGCTCGAGGGCAAGTGGCGCAACCGATTGAACAAAGTGCAGGCCAATGTGAAGCTGCGCATTCATGTGCAACCAAGCCGAAAGCGCTGTGATTGGCTGCTGGGCCAGGAAGTCGCCCAGCGCGAAGCGAAAAAATTTCATGGCTTGCCCACCGATTTTGTACAAGCCTACATTGCCGCTGCGGCCGACCCCCGTCAGGCCTTTGTGGTGGCCTATGCCGAACTGGGCAAGAACGCCGTGGGCGGCATGCTCTTTCTGATGCACGGCCGAGTTGCCAGTTACCATATGGGCTGGGCCGACGAAGAGGGCCGACAGCTCAATGCCCATAACGCTTTGCTCTGGCAGGCCATGGCTTACTTGCAGGACCATGGCATCGAGGTGCTCGATCTGGGGGGCGTCAACACCCACGATCTGCCCGGCATCTCTCGCTTCAAACTTGGCACAGGCGGTCAAGCCATCACCCTTGCGGGAACTTTTTTTTGAGAACAAACATGACGATGCGAGCATTTTCAATGCGTGCTGTGGTGCGTTGGAGTCTGTGCTGTGCCGGCTTGGCGGGCTGCCTGAGCCCACTGACCGCACAGGCCTGGACCCGCATCGGCGAAACCCAGGACCTGACGCTCTACGTGAACCGCAGCGCCATCGAGCGGGAAGACAGGATCCGCCGAGTCTGGGAAATGCAGGACCTCAAAACACCGGACGCGGAAGGGGTGCGCTCCAGACGCTACCTGAACGAATACGACTGCACCTACAAAATGCACCGTTTGGGGCAGATGACCAGTTACACCGGGCCCAAACTGACCGGAGAAAAAGTTGCCGATGTGAAAGACATGGGCTACTGGCGAAAAATTTCTCCCAACGGCGTTTTTGTGCTCACTTACATCGCCCTGTGCGTCGAATGAGTCCCTTGGCGCTTGGCCTTGATCCAGTTGAACAGTGTCTGATCGACCACGCCCATTGTGCGTGCTGCGCCCAATAGGCTCGGACCTTCTTCAAACATAGACGGGCTGGTCTTCGCCCGGATCAATGGCGTGGCATGGTGTTGGCGAAAGTCATCTTGGGTTGTATTCAAGCTTCAGCGCGGCGCAGGCGCGGCTGCGGGGGGGGTGGTGGCAGCAGGCTCGCCTGCGGGCCTGGGCGGGTTGATTCGGGGGAACTGGACGGCCCGGTTGGTGCTGGCGTTGGCGTTGGCGTTGTTTTTCTGCAGGGTTTCGAGGTAGCGTTCTTTTTGCAGGGTCACCAGGGCTTGGACGTCGCTATTGAGTTTGTCAACGTTGCCGACCGCACCTTTGAGGGCTTTGACTTCGTTGCCCAGGCTTTGCACGGCACCGGCTTGGCTTTGCAGGCGACCATTAATGGCTTGGACTTGTTTGAGCAGGTTGTCGCTGGTGGCGGCGACTTGTTTGGCAGTTTCTCCGGGCACGGTCTGCACCATGGTTTCGGATTTTTTGAGTGCGTCGCTGATGCGTGTTTCGATCTGGCCTTGGTTTTTGGCTTGTTCGGCTTGTTGCGCTGTCAGGCTTTCGATGCTGCGGTTGATGACGTCGAGCGATTCGAGGCCGACGTTGAGGTCGACCACGCGCTTGCCGACGGCCAGCATCATGGTGTCCAGTTGGTTGATGCGGCTGTTCATTCGCACACCCATGACCAAAAAGAAGATGAGACAAATCACCATCAGGCCGCCTGTGGCGCCCAGCAGGATCAGGGCTTTTTTATGGCCGACTTCGGTCAAGTCTTTGAATTCGGTGGTGGCCTTGTGCATGTTTCTGCTGGCGGCGGCAGCGGACTCTGCGGACTTGCTGGCAATGTCGGCCGAGTCGAGCACGACTTGGGCCAGCGATTGGTATTGCCGGTAGGCGCGTTCATCCACGGTGAGGCCCAGATGCGGTTGCGACTCGGGGGCCGGTGATTCAGCGCTGCGGGCTGGTGCCGCAGCGCTGTGGGCCGAGGTTGGGCTTGGGGCCGTGTCGCTGGCGCTGTGGGGGACTTGGGCGGTGCTGTCCTCGCTGCCGGTGGTTTCCACAAGGATGGGGTCTGTGGGGGTGAATTCTTTGTCGCTCATGGTTGGTTTCCTCGGGCTGTGGGCATCTGCGGAAGTCGCTGGAGTTGTTCTGCCAATTGGGCGTTACGGGCTCTGAGTTGATCGATGCGGGTTTTGACGGGGTTGTCTTGTTCCCAGATGGGCTCATTCTGTGTGGGTGCTGCGTCCAGGGGGTGCGATTTGGCGCTGCTGGAGGGCGGGACGGTGCGCAGTTTGGGTTTGGCCCTGGCCGTTGGGCCGGATGCGGTTTTGGATTGGGGTTTGGCGAGTGGGGTCGGGACTTCGACCGGCGAGCTCTTGAGGGCTTTGGAACGGACGGTTTTGACGATCGGAGCGGGGGGGTCGATGCGCTTGCTTTTTGGGTTTTTGACGGGCGCCACTTTTTGAATGTTGGTGGGGCTGTCGTCGGTGGTTTCCGATGACTTGAATTTTTGGGTGTTTTGGCGAGCGGCCACATTGGAGCCCGCTGGCATTTTGACGGCGTGGGGTTGGTCGCTGCGGATGAGGGTGGATTTTTTCACGGCGTATTCCTGTGCGGGGTCAGGGTAGCTTGGCGGGGGTCGCTGGGGCTCCGGGCTGGGCTGGGGGGTTCCCTGCACCGGGTTGTGGCAATTCAATAGACATTGGCATGGGCACGGAGGTCTTGCTGATGGGGGCTTTGCCTATGCCAAAAGCTTCCGGCTGGAGCCAGAGCATGGTGGCGGTAGACAGGGTCAGCGCGGCCATGACCCAGAGCAGCAGTCGGGTGTGGTTTTTGTCCCATTTGCCCAAGAGTCGGGTGCTTTTGGCCAGGGCTTCTTGGCCTTTTTCGTGAAAGGCTTGCACTTGTTGCTTGACCCGGTTGGCGCGTCGAGGTGGCGAGGGTGTGGGGACTTCGTCGGCGAAGTCGGCCGCGTCTTGGGTGTCGGGACGCGGGGCATCTTCGGCCCAGGCTTGACGGTTGATGCGTTTGAGCAGTTGTTGCACGGGCTGCAAGCGGCCTTCGGAGCGGGCGAAATCGAGCGTGGCTTGAGCCTGTTCGGCGCTGGGGGCTTCGATTTCCCAGCGCAGGATTTTGCGGCCGAAAGCGGACAGGTTGTTGTAGCCGTCTGCAGGGCCTTTCATGAGCAGGATGGCCCGGATGTTGGCGCCAGGGAAGTTCTGAATCAAGCGGGCGAGCAGCTGGATTTCGGTTTCGGGCAGGGCTTGGGCGTCGTGTACGACCCAGATCTGCGCAGGGCTGTCGCCGGTGGAGGTGCGGGTGGCTTGTTGAACAGATTGGCGGGCCAGGGCGTCGTTGAAGCGGGCGAGCAAGGCATCGGTGTTGGTTGGAAAATAAACCTCGAGGTGGTGTTCGGGGGCTTCTTGCCGCAGGCGTTTGAGCAGCAGGTTGGTGTAATGATCAAGCAGGGCTTCGTGTTCGCATTGCAGTGATAGGCTCAGGCCTTCGCGGGCGATGGCGTTGGTGCAGCCGTCGATGCGCATGCGGTCGGCTGTCCGGAAAACGAAGTCGTCCGGGTTTGGGGTATTCGCTGTGATCGAGGTGTTCATGCGGCGGCTCCTTGGGCTTGGGCTTTCTTGCCGTCAGGACTGAATTGCATGCTGGGGGGCACTTTCACTTGGGGTTTGGGACGAGGCGGATTCATGGGCGAGGCCGCTTCGAGGCTGAAGACGTAAGCGATGACTTGGGCGACTGCGTGGTAAAGGTCTTCAGGCACTTGGCGCTCGACTTCGGTAGTGAAGTAGATGGCACGGGCCAGTGGAGCGGCTTCAAAAATGTGGATGCCGTGGTTTTTGGCTTCGGCGCGAATCAGGGCGGCCATGTGATCAGAGCCTTTGGCCACCATGATGGGCGCACCGTCGCCAGTGGGGTCGTACTCGAGGGCCACGGCGAAGTGTTCGGGGTTGGTGATCACGACGTCAGCGTCTTTGATGCGGTCCATCATGCGCGAGTTGGCCATTTCGCGTTGACGCCTGCGGATCTGCGCCTTGACCTCGGGGCTGCCTTCCATTTGCTTGTATTCGTCTTTGACCTCTTGCTTGCTCATGCGCATGCGTTTGGTGAAGCTGTGCTTTTGCCAGGGCACGTCGATCAAGGCGATGACGGCCAGGCTCAGAGACACCCACAGGCCCGATTGGAGGATCATCTTGCCTGCCGCGTCCAGGGCGGGCTCCAGCCCCATTTGGCCAATTTGAACCAGCGAGTCCATGTTGGCCATGAGCGACCACCACAGAACGGTCGAGACCAGCACGAATTTGAGGATGGCTTTGCCCAGTTCGACCAGGGCGTGGGTGCCAAAGATGCGCTGGAGCCCGCTGATGAGGTTGAGCTTGGAGCCCTTGGGCATGACGGCACCCAGGGAGAACAGGTAGCCCCCGGTGAGGCCCGAAGCGATGACGGCAGCCACCATGGTGAAAAGGATGACGGGCATCACGAGCACGAAGGCAGCCAGCAAGTGCTCGCCAAAGTGGGCGGGCAGAAGCAGGGGTTTTTCGATCAGCTGGCGGTCGAACACGAAGCCTTGCGCGAACACGGCGGAGAGCCGGGTGATGACCCAGCTGCCCGTGACCATGAGCATGGCAATGGAGCCAATGACGATGACGGCGGCAGGCAGTTCCATGGAGCGAGCGACTTGGCCATCGTCGCGCGCTTTTTTGAGCTTTTGCGCCGTCGGGTCTTCGGTTTTGTCTTGTGCGCTATCAGACACGGGGCGCTCCTATGACGTCACGAACCAGCGAAAAGCCTTGTACCCATAGCCACTCGATGCGCCCGCCAATGCTTTCGAGCGAGATGATCAGGATGACCAGGCCCGCCATGATCATGGCGGGAAAGCCCACGGCAAAAATGTTGAGGCTGGGTGCGGCGCGTGTGACGATGCCCAAGCCGACGTTGATGAAGAGCAGCGAGACCATGACGGGCAGTGCCATGAGCACGGCGCCCAAAAACATCATGGAACTCCATTGCAGAACCCGGCCGTAGACGGCTTGGTTGAGGATGTTGGTGCCAATGGGCAGGCTGTTGAAGGATTCAAGGATCAGTCCCAGCAAGATGGCATGGCCCCCAAAACCTACAAAGATGAGGGTGGACATGACGATGAGCAGCTGCGAGATCACGGGCACGGTGCCCATGTTGGGGTCGATCATGTTGGCCATGGACAGGCCCATGGCGGCGGCAATGCTTTGGCCTGCCACCACCACGGCTGCAACCACGATTTGCAGGATCAGGCCCATGGTGGCGCCGATCATGATTTGGTTGAAGACTTCGACCAGGCCTTGGGCGCTGGTGGGGTCGATCACGGGCCAGGTGTACAGGGGGTAGACCAGCCAGGCCAGCACCAGCGCCACTAGGATGCGCAGGCGGGTGTTGAAGGCGCTGAGCGAGAAAATGGGCGCGGTGATCATGAGGGCCGAGATGCGCAGCATGGGCCACAAAAAGGTGTAAAACCTTTCGACGACATCGGCGGCCAGGAAGTTCATGAGTTGACCTGCGGGCGGTTCAGACGAACAGGGTCGGGATGCGCTCGAAAATGCTGCGCGTGAAGTCGACCAGTGTGACCAGCATCCAGCTGCCAAACAGCAACAAGGCCAGGGCCATGGCAATCAGCTTGGGGATAAAGCTGAGTGTCATTTCGTTGATGGAGGTGGCGGCCTGGATGATGCCGATGAACAAGCCGACGGCCAGAGCCACCAGCAGCAGCGGGGCGCTGACCAAGGCGATGGTCCAAAGGGCTTGGCGACCCAGGTCGATGACGGTGGCGGTGTCCATGGCGATGTCCTTTAGGGCATGGCAAAGCTGCCAGCCAATGAGCCCATGATCAGACTCCAGCCGTCCACCAGCACGAACAGCATGAGTTTGAAGGGCATCGAGATCATCATGGGCGAGAGCATCATCATGCCCATGGACATGAGGACACTGGCGACGATGAGGTCGATGACGACAAAGGGGATGTAGATCAAAAAGCCGATGGTGAAGGCGCTTTTGAGTTCGGAGGTTAAGAAGGCGGGCACCAAGGTGGTGAAGGGCACGTCTTGCGGGCTGGTGAAGTTGGTGTTGCGCGCGATGTCCATGAACATGGCGATGTCGTCTTCACGGGTTTGAAGCAGCATGAAGGCGCGGATGGGTTTTTCGGCAGCGGCAAGGGCTTTGTCAAAGCTCAGGCCCTGGTTCATGTAAGGCAGCAGCGCATTTTGGTACACATCGGTGAGCACCGGGGTCATCACGAACAGGGTGAGGAACAGCGACAGCCCAACAATGACCATGTTAGGGGGGGTCTGGCCTGTCCCCAGGGCTTGGCGCAGCAGGGACATGACGATCACGATGCGCACGAAGGCGGTCATCATGAGCAAGACCGAGGGCAGCACCGACAGCGTGGTCATGAGCGCCAGCAGCTGCAGCGTCAGGCTGTACTGGGTGCCCTTGGCCGTATTGGTGGCGGTGATGGCGGGCATGTCAGGGGCCGCTTGCGCCAACAGGGGCAAGAGGCTGAGTACAAGGGTGAAAATCAGCCCAAGGGTGAGGTGGCGCTTCATGACGTGGGGGTTTCTAGGGGGGCAGCGGGAGCAGGCGCCTGCACGGGCCAGGGGGACAGGGCGGTCATTTGATGGGCCGTCACGCCGACCAGAACGTCCTGGCCGTCGACCTGGATGAGAAGAATTTTTTGTCGCGGGCCGACGGACAGGCTCTCAATCGTTTGCAGACGTTGTGAGTTTTTGCGCAGAAAACTGGCGCCGCTTTGCATTTTTCGAAGGCCCCACAGCACGGCCAGCAGCAAGCCGATGACCAGCGCGAAGCTGAACGCGTATTGCAGCCAGTCAGAGAAGGTCCACCCGGTGTTCATGTCAGGCTTTAGAGGTTGTCCAGCCGCTCGGAGGCGGGCACCACGCGGGTCAGTCGGATGCCATAGCGGTCGTTGACCAACACGACTTCACCTTGAGCGACCACGGTGTTGTTGACCAGCAGGTCAAGGGGTTCGCCTGCAATGCGGTCGAGTTCGACCACGCTGCCTTGGGTCAGCCGCATGAGGTCACGGATTTTGATCTGGGCACGGCCCACTTCAATGGAGAGCGTGACCGGGATGTTTTGCAACACGTCGGTGTTGATGTGGCCCTTGTCGGTGGCTTCGTTCGGGGCTTCGGTTGGAGTCAATTCGCTCATGGGCGTTCCTTTTTGTGGTGTTAGGCGGGGACGTTGGGGCTGATGGCGTTGACGATCTTGATCGCCACTTGGCCACCCATGGCGCCGACTTCGACGTCGTACACGGGCATGTCTTGGATCATGACGCGGGCGAAATCGGATTTTTTGAAAGGCAGGATGTCCCCTGGTTGCATGGTTTGCAGTTGCTGCAAGGACAAGCTGAGTTTGCCCAGATGGATGTGCATTTCCAGCTCTGCATCGTGCACTGCGTCGTTCAGTTGGGCGCGCCAAATTTTGTCGGAATCTTCGTTGCCGTCGCCGGTTTGCACGCGGCTTCGCAGCAGGTCTCGCACGGGCTTGAGGGCCACGTAGGGGATGACCATGTCCACAAAGCCTGAGCCTTGTGAGGTGGCTTCGGATTCAAAGCGGTTGAGTATGACCAGGTCGTTTTCATCAACGATTTGAGCGAACTGGGGGTTGATTTCGGAGCTGATGTGCTCGAAGTCAACCGGGGTCAGCGGGGACCAGGCTTCTTTGAACGAGCGAAAGAAGACCTGCAGGATGATTTTGATGATCCGGGTTTCGGTGGGGGTAAACAGCCTGCCGGGGGGCAGTTGGCCAACACCGCGGCCAAAGCCGCCAAAAAAACTGTCGAGTGAGCTGAACACCACGGTAGGCTCGATGACGACCATAGCGTAGCCGCGCAGGGGGCTCATGCGCACGATGTTGACAGACAAGGGTGATTTGAGGTCTTTGAGGTAGTCACCAAAGCGCATGATCTGTGTGCGCGTGGGGTTCATGCGTGGGCTGGTGCGCAGCACTTCGAGCATGCCCAGTCTGAACAACCGGATGAAGCGCTCGTTGATCATGTCCAGCGATGCAACGTTGACGCCCAGGCTGCTGTCTTCAGCGGCCAGGTCGTGTTTGCGCACCTGCACATCCAGGTTGTAGCCTAGTGATGTGCTGGTGCTGTCGTCGCTCAAGCTGGCCGACAAAGCGGCCAGTTCTTCACTGGACAAAAGAGATTGGGAGTCAGCCATGGTTATTCGGTCGGATCGGATTTACTGGACCACAAAGCTGGTGAAAAAAACTTCTTCGATGCCGCCAAAGTCTTCGTATTTTTCCAGCACGGCGTTGAGTTCAAGGCGGATTTTTTCGGCCATTTTTTTGCGGAAATCAGGTTGGCTTAGATCGGCGTCCACGGTCAGGCGCATCACGTCGAGTGCCGTCGAGCGCAATGCAAACTCATGCTTTTTGACATTTTTGAAGACGCGCTCGTCGTAGTGGGTCATGATGGCCAGCTTGACCTGAATCACTTTGCGGGAGTTGGTCAGGTTGGCCACCAGGTCTTTTTCGAGTTCCATGTAATAGTTTTCGAAACGGGTCAGCTCGGGGGAGTCTTTGGTGACTTTTTTGGGCTGCGCTTCGCTGGCAGCATTTTTGGCCCCTGAGGCTTCTTGTTCCAGCGCCTTCAGCTGAGCTTCGGCTGCGGAGGTGTCTTTTTTGTCAAAAAAGCCCGTGACAAACAGGGTGCCCACCACGGTGCCTGCCAAGACCAAGATGGCCACGACAGCGATCAGGATGATCTTGACCAGTGGTGATTTCTTTTTGACTTCGACTTCGGTTTCTTCATCTGCCATGGTACGTCCTCGTTGGTTGGCTGTCAGACCAAAACGTCCAGACCATCATTGGGGTCCTTGACGCGCGGTGCTCGGGCTATTTCGGGGGTGGTTTCCTGGTCGCTTTCCTTGGCCTGCGTGGGCGTGCCCTTGGAAAAACCAGGTGTCGGGTCTCCGCCACTTTGGCCCGTCTGACCACCACCTACATGGATGTTAGCAACATCCATGCCCATTTGGCTCAGTGTTTCCCTGAGTTTGGATATGCCATCTTGCAACAGATCGCGGGTGGTGGCGTTGGGTGCGGTGAATACGGCGTCAAATTCGCCGCTTCGCATCCGCATTTCTATTTCGATGTGGCCCAGTGTGGCGGGGCGCAGTTGGATTTTCAGGTGCCATTGGCCTCTTTCCATCTCCGACAAGATGCGTTGCCCCACGGCTTGGCCCATTTTGTCGGCCAAGTTCTGGATGTTTTCGCTGCGTGCGTTGGGATCGGGTAGGTCGGCTGCGGGGCCGCTGGCGTTGGTGGGGTCGCTGCGGTGGTGGGTCTGTGTGTCCCAACGGGAGGCAAAGTTGGCGTAAGCCGTTCCGTGGGTGCCTGTGCTGTGGGCGCCACCTTCGGTGCCAAGCAGTTGTTCTAGCGTTTCGCCACCCCAGTCTGCGCCCAGGTCCAGCTCGCTGAGGCTGATATCGGCTTCTTTTTGGGCTCTCTCGGCCTGTTGCAGCACGCTTTGGATGACGTTGCGTTGCATCCAGACGGCTGCCGTGGGCGGCATGCGCATCATTTGAAGGGGCAGGGCATCTTCGGTGCTGGTGGTTGTCGTGGGCTTTTGTGCCTGATCCGAGTCGTCGGCCATGGCCCCAAGGGCTTGTGCCGCGGTCATGGCATGGCCAAGCAGTCCCGAGGCCGCGTCGGTGGTTTGCCCTTGCGTGGTGGGGCTGACTTGTTGTGTCGCGGCACCGGTCGGTGGGGGAGCCAGTGCTGGCCCAGTGAGGGCGCTGGTCTGAAGGGTCAGTTGAATTTGCGGCTGTGTGCCTGGGACGTTGCCCAGGTTCTCGGTTCCCCCGACGGCTGCGCCCGTGGTCGCGGCATTGACGCCGCTCGGGGTGGCGGTCGTTGTGGCGTGCAGGGTGCCTGCATGCCCGCCAAAAAGCCAATGAACGGCTTTTTCATCCAGGCCTTGGGCGCGGGCAAAAGCTTCCAGACTTTGTGAGTCTGGGGGCGAGGTTTCTGGCGTGATCACACTCAGATGGGGTCCCAGGGTGACGGCTTTCAGGGTCACAGCTTGAAAGGGTATGGATGTTGCATCGAGCCCAGTCGCCTGTCCTGCCAGGGCGAAGGGGGCGGCAATTTCCTGCCCAGGGTGTTCGGCCAACTGTGTTTCTTTTTGGGCCATGTCGGCAGGGCTTTCGTGCTGGGCTTGAAACATGTCTGACATGAGTTGCCCAAAGCGTTGGCCATCAGGGCCGTGGCTGGCGTCTGATTTGTAGTCGAAAGTACCTTCTTTTTGGCTTGTGATGGCCTGGTTGCGGTTTTCGTTGAGGGTGATGGTCATGGTTTGAACTTTTCCAAAGGTGTCTGTGGCTGAAACGGCGGCGGCCAATCTTTGCCGTTCGTCTTGCTTGGCTATGTGTTGAGCAAGTTGCGCACCAGCTTGAGCCCGTTCAATTCAAAGTCATGTTTCGGGAGGCGGGGGTGTCAGGATGGTTGGCACACAGATTGCTTGATGGTGTTGAGAACCCGAAAAACCCTGACATTTCCCCTTAAACAGCGGCCTTTTGACCATGAACACCTTGACCCTGTCAACGATTCGACAGAGCCTGTCTCGCTACGACTTGGCTGGTTTGGGTTTGCCCGTTCTGGTCCTGTTGATCATGGCGATGTTGGTGGTGCCACTGCCGCCCTTGCTGCTGGACATCTTGTTCACCTTCAACATCATG
>CAJBLW010000450.1 GCA_903953985.1 uncultured Burkholderiales bacterium | reverse complement strand
GGCCACTTTCACGCCCGTGCGAATGCCCGGGTCCAAGCCCATGACCACGCGGGGGCCGGCGGGGGCGGCCAGAAGCAGGTCTCGCAGGTTGTCAGCACAGACCTTGATGGCGACTTTTTCGGCCTCTTCACGCAAGCGGGTAAACAAATCCCGCTCAGTGGACAGGCTCAGTTTCACGCGCCAAGTCCAGGCCACGCATTTACGAAGAAGGTCGTCTGAGGGACGGGCCGCATGGCTCCAGCCCAGGTGCATGGCGATCTTGCCTTCGGCAATGCTGGGTTTGCCGGGCTCGGGCTCAACGGGTAGCACCAGTTTGGCGTCCAGCATCTCCAAAGCGCGGCCACGGAACACGGCCAAAGCCCGGTGGGAAGGCACGCGGCCAATCGGCTCGTCGTAATCAAAGTAATCGCGAAACTTGGACACATCGGCGTTGTTCTCGTCCTTGCCGTCTGCCAGCTTGCTTTTGAAGAGGCCTTCGTTCCACAACCATTCACGCAGGGCTTGCACCAAAGAGGCGTCTTCGGCCCAGCGCTCGCTCAGCAAATCGCGCACACCGTCGAGCACGGCGGCAGTGGTGGTGAAGTCGGCCCCTTCAATGGCACCCGCCGCCAGCACAAAGGCTTGGGCTTCGGCGTGCGGATCTAGCGTGGGGTAGGTAAACAGCTTGTCGGCCAAAGGCTCCAGCCCGGCCTCGCGGGCAATCATGCCCTTGGTGCGGCGCTTGGGTTTGAAGGGCAAATACAGGTCTTCCAGTTCTTGCTTGGTAGGCGCGGCGTCGATGGCGGCCAGCAACTCAGGCGTCATCTTGCCCTGCTCGGTGATGCTTTTGATCACGGCAGCGCGGCGGTCTTCCAGTTCGCGCAGATAACCAAGACGCGACTCCAGCTCACGCAACTGGATGTCGTCCAGGCCGTCGGTCACTTCTTTGCGGTAACGGGCAATGAAGGGAACGGTGGCACCACCGTCCAGCAATTCCACGGCAGTCTTGACTTGGTCAGAGCGGATACGAATTTCAGCGGCCAGTTGGGCCAGGATTTTTTGCATGTCTGAATTGGCGCAGTTCGAGCACCGCAAGGGTCAAAGGGCGAGAGTGTGCCACAGCCCTTTCTCAGCTTCGGCCCGCTTTGAGGCTCTTAGTGCCTGCCTTGAATCCCAATCATTGCAGGCTTTTCAGCGTGTTCTGTGGGCCTACAACCAACAAGGAGACCCGTTTAAAAAAACAAAATCTCTTCCGTAAAAGTGTTAATGATAAATTTATTAAATATTTGCCAATAAACAACATATAACACTATTTATCTAACAAATTTGACTAAAAAATGACAACTTCATAGAATATCAATCATTGATGTTTTTAATGATTGATGGAGTAAAAAATGAAGATTTTTGTCAAAAATATGATGGCTGGCACATTTCGTCGTTTTGCAATTTTGGCCTCAGCCGGGGCGCTCATGGTGTTGACTGGATGCGCCTCAGTGCAAGGGCCCTCATTGCCCGTGTCTGAATTGGAGTCGTTTGTCCCGATGCCCAAGCACGCACGCTTGATGAACGACGTCAAAGTGCGTTGGGAAGTTCGCGAGAACGTAGCCGAAGTTTGCGGTCGTGCTGCTCAATTGAGCCCCACACAGGCTTGGATGACCCCTCCACTGGCCTGCGCCATGTGGAACGTGGCCAGCAAAGAGTGCGTGATCATCACCGGAAAGAAGGTCTCGCATCTTGAATTAGGACACGAATTGAGGCACTGTTTTGAAGGCAACTTCCACCGGTGATGAGATCATCCAATGGTCCAACCAAGGCACCCCCTAAACAATCACTCGAACCAAGCCTCAAAACACTTGTTATCCCAACAAAAAATATTTTCAAGTCTTAGAAAGAAAATTTTAATTTAAAAGTATACTTTTAAATGGTTTTCTCAATTTTGAACAAGTGTCTTTTGATTCGATTGCTCAGCCTGTTGGCATCGACCCTGAGCTTGAGTGCATGCCTGTCTGCAGCCACTCAAAAGATAGCGGATCAGGAATTCCTAACGTTCAACGTCATGCCTGCCCACCATCGGATCATGAACCAAGTGCGCATCACGTGGGAAGTACGCGAGGACGTGGCCCATTTATGCGGGTTCGCTTCACGCATGGGCCGTGAGCAATCTTATTTGACACCCCCCCTAGGATGCGCCTTTTGGGACATTCTGAAGGCGGAATGCACCATTGTCACTGGGCCTGTGACCAGCCATGTGGCCATAGGCCATGAATTGCGGCACTGCTTTGAAGGGCACTATCACCGGTAATGGCCAATGATCTCAGCGCTGCATTGCAGAACTTCAACTCTCCCGCAGAGCTCGGCGCAAGCCCTCTCCCACCTCTGGTCTGGCCTGAAATGGGTCGGGTGGGTTGTGACCCTGCACGATCGCCTCCATTCGGCTTTGAACATTGCCCAAGGCTTGGGGGTGGCTGTAAATGTAAAACTGGTCATTGACCACCGCGTCAAACACCTTTTGAGCCACATCGGCAGCGGACACCTTGCCACTGCCAACCGCTTTGTCACTTTGAGCCTGTCCTATCAATTGGCTGGCTGTGGGTTGGTCTGCCGCCAGGTCCGTGGGGCGGTTGCGGTGGCTCTGACTGATTCCAGTGGGCACAAAGTAAGGGCACAGCACGCTGGCACTGACTTGGTCACTCACCAAGTGCAAATCTTGGTACAGGGTTTCGGTCAGTGCCACCACCGCGTGTTTGCTGACGTTGTAAATGCCCATGTTGGGCGGCGTCAGCAAGCCGGCCATGCTGGCGGTGTTGACGATGTGGCCTTGGTAAGTCGGATCGGCCTTGGCGGCTTCGAGCATCATGGGCGTGAACAGGCGTACGCCGTGCACCACGCCCCAGAGGTTGACGCCCAGCACCCACTCCCAATCGGCGACCGAGTTCTCCCAAACCAAGCCCCCCGCCCCTACGCCTGCGTTGTTGAACACAAAGTGTGGTGCGCCAAAACGTGCTTTCACCTCAGCGGCCAGTTGTTCCATGGCCTGCGTATTCGAAACGTCAACCTTGAGGGCCAACACTTGAGCGCCTTGAGCTTTCATTTCGGCTGCAGCTTTGTCCAGCGCGTCTTGCTGCACATCCACCAGCACCAGATTCATGCCCAGCTTGGTCCCAATGCGGGCGCACTCGAGACCAAAGCCCGAACCGGCACCCGTCAGCACCGCAGTTTTTCCTTTGAAGTTCTCGATCATTGGGAAACCTTTTTCAGTGTGAAGCCCAAGCGTGGGAAGTGGACGTGCACCGTACCCGCACGCTCATCGCTGCGGCGCAGGGTGAAACGGGTGCGAGTGGCTGCAACCAGCTCACCTTCGGTGGGCTCCAGGCCAAAGTTGTCGGCCGCAATCACCACGGGGCTGCCCAAGGCGATGGCGTGCTCGTCCTGGAAGACCTCGCCTTGCACTGTTTCAGGCGTGGCACTGCGGGCTGTTTGCAAGGCTTCTTCGGCGCTGCATTTGCCGGGTGTGCCATGACCGATGGCTTTCATGCGGGCCATCCAGCTTTTGACTTCGGGCGTTGCATCCAGAATGCCCGCCAAGGCTGGCGTGCGGTCTTGCGTGAACCACAACGGGTGGTAAGTAGCAAAGTCGGCCACGCACGGCTGTGCACCGAACAAAAAGTCTTGCCCGTGCAACATGCTGGCGATGCGACGCAGGTAGCTTTTATAAGTGCCCGTAGCGTCTCCTGACGCCATGCGGGCCGCGCCACCGCGCATGGCCGTGCGATCTGCCACAAAAGCTTGCACGCCCTCTGCGGGCGCGCCCGCAAAGACCTGGGCCACACCCGCAGGCTGAAAGTTGTAGGCCATGGACGCCGTGAACAAAGCGCTGTCGGCCCACTGCGCCACGATGCGCGCTACGCCTTTGACAGCGTCAGGGTAGACCGTTGGCGTGGGGGCCAAGTGCTCCAGCACATCGCAGATCAGTGCGGTATCGCAATAAATGTCAGCGCCGATCTGCAGAACCGGCGTTTTGCGGTAGCCCCCGGTGAGCGCCGTCAGATCGGGCTTGGGCATGATCATGGGAATGAACACGCTCTTCCAAGCCAGTTGTTTGTAGCCCAGGATCAGCCTGACCTTTTCAGCAAACGGCGAGGTCGGGTAGTGGTGCAGGATCAAATTGGACATGGTGGCTACCTCAGACCAGCTTGACCAATTGCTTGCCAAAGTTCTTTCCTTTGAGCAGGCCGAGGAATGCCTCGGGGGCCGCTGCGAGGCCTTGGGCCACTGATTCGCGGGGGCGCAGCTTGCCAGTACCAATCAGGGTGCCGAGTTCTTGCAGCGCTTCTGGCCAGATTTCCATGTGCTCGCTGACGATGAAGCCTTCGATCTTCATGCGGTTGATCAGGATCAATGCCGGGCTGGCCATGGGCAGCGGCGCGCCGTCATAGCCGGCGATCATGCCGCATACCGCAATGCGGGCAAAGGCGTTGGTGCGCAGCATCACGGCGTCCAACACCATGCCGCCAACGTTTTCAAAGTGTCCGTCGATGCCGTTCGGACAGGCTTCGCGCAGCGCCTTGGACAGCGAGATGTAGTCCTTGTGCTCCTTGTAGTCAATGCAGGCGTCAAACCCCAGTTCATTGACCACGTAATCGCACTTGTCCTTGCCCCCGGCAATGCCAACCACGCGGCAGCCGCGGGCCTTGGCCAGTGCGCCATAAGCGCTGCCCACCGCGCCGCTGGCGGCACTTACGGTCACAGTTTCGCCCGCTTTGGGGTGGATGATTTTGCACAGGCCATACCAAGCGGTCACGCCGGGCATGCCCACTGCGCCCAGGTAGTGCGACAGCGGCACATGGGTGGTGTCGACCTTGCGCAGTGCGCCCAGCACATTCGCATCAACCACGCTGTATTCCTGCCAGCCGCCCATGCCCACGACCTGGTCACCGGCCTTGAACTTGGGGTGCTGGCTGTCCACCACTTCGCCCACAGTGCCACCGAGCATGACTTGCCCCAGAGCTTGGGGCACGGCGTAGCTCTTGCTTTCGTTCATGCGGCCACGCATGTAGGGGTCCAGGCTCATGAAATGGTGCTTCACCAGCACTTGGCCGTCGTGCAATGCCGGAATGTTGGTTTCAATCAATTTGAAGTTGGACACAGTGGCTTCGCCTTGCGGGCGGTTGTCGAGCACGATTTGGTGGTTGAGGGTCATCTGTGTTTCCGTTCTTAGTTGGGTGGTCGTTGGACTATAAATATTCAGTCGGTTTGAAGGGCGCCAGTGCCACGGCGGGGAACATATTTGAATGTGCCGGTGGCATGTGCACACAAACGCCCCTCGGCGTCGTAAACCCCACCTTCTGTGAAGGCGAGTTTGCGTGTACGGTGCAGCAAGCGGCCGCGGCCAATGAGTCGCCCCCCAAGAGGTACTGAAGCTGCTTGCATGAAACTGGTTTTCATTTCAATCGTGAACACGCCGTTGCTGGGCTCAACGCTGCGTGCGGCTGCCGCCAGGACGATGTCCAAAAAAGTCATGAGCGCGCCCCCATGGACGACGTCAAAAGAGTTGAGTATTTCCGGGCGCATCGGAAACCAGAGTTCGGATTGGCCGTCTTCAAATTTTTCCAGTGTGATGCCCAGGTGGTCCACAAACGGAATCGGAACGCCAAAAGGAATGCTCATGTCAGCCCTTGGAGCTCAGCCGCCGATGATGGCGCTGACGCCACCGTCCACCGCCAGCCATTGGCCGGTGATGTGCTTGCCTGCGTCTGATGCGAACAAGACAGCCAGGCCCTTGAGGTCTTCATCATCACCCAAGCGGCGCAGAGGGGCGGCTTGCGCCATGTTGTCGGCCCCAATGGTGTCCAGCAGGCCTTGGCTCATCCTGCTGGGGAAGAACCCTGGGCAAATGGCGTTGACGGTGATGCCATGCTCGCCCCACTCGCCCGCCAATGCGCGGGTGAAGTTGATGACCGCACCCTTGGAGGTGTTGTAGGCGATGGTTTTCATCGCGGCCGGGTTGCCTGCCAAACCGGCAATCGAGGCGATGTTCAGGATCCGTCCCTTGCCTCTCGGGATGAAGCTTTGCTTGGCAACTTCTTGCGACAACAGGAAATAGCCGCGCACATTCAGATTCATGACTTTGTCCCAGGCGGTCACGGGGTGGTCTTCGGCGGGTGCTCCCCAAGTGGCGCCTGCGTTGTTGACCAGGATGTCGATGGGGCCCATGCGTTCCATGGTTTCAGTGGCCAAGCGGCGGATGTCTTCTTCTTTGCCGCAATCGGCAGCGATCCAGCGGGCATCGATGCCTGCGGCCTGCAACTCGGCAGCGGCTTCTTCCAGGTCGGCCGCCTTGCGAGAGCTGAGCATGATCTTGGCGCCGGCCTCGCCCAGGGCGTGAGCCATTTGCAGGCCCAAGCCGCGTGAACCGCCGGTGACCAAGGCCACCTGGCCAGTGAGGTCAAAAAGTTGCTGAACAGTGCGCGCCATGTGTCGGGTCTCCTGAAAAATCAATGTGAATTCAGACGTTGTAATCCATGCAGCAGCGCTCTTTGACGACCGCTTTCATGAAGGGTTTGATGGCCAGATGATCAGGGTGATTCTGGTAAGCCGCTAGCACCTGCGCGTCATCCAGCAGCATGTGGAGCAACAAATCATTCGTGCAGTCCATGCCAGGGGTGGCCGTGGCGACTTCGAAAGCGCGGATGCCGGGCACGACCTGCGCGCACGACAGCAGCAATGCTTTGGCTTTTTCGAGGTTGGTG
>CAJBLW010000449.1 GCA_903953985.1 uncultured Burkholderiales bacterium | reverse complement strand
GGTTTATGCGCAAAACAGTCCTCAGACACCCGCGAAAGCGCAAAAGAATAAAAAAAATAACGAAAAGTCGGTCGGAACCCGGAAAGCTCAACCGGGTCAAATTGCATCGGCAAGAAAAAATCCAGCAGCCAAGTCTTCAGGTCAGCAAAGGCAAACGTCCAAAGGTACACCGAACGCTAAAAATGCTACAGCCAGCCAAGGCGCTCGCCCCATTCGTGCATCTTTTGGTCAAATGGCAGGTCTGCATGCTACTTCCGACGCACTGGGCTTGAACTCCAGCGTAGCCTTGGTGGTGGACCAAGAGACGCAGGAAGTCCTCTACAGCAAGAATGACCATGTTGTGTTGCCAATCGCATCCTTGACCAAACTGATGACGGGATTGGTCATCGCTGAGGCCAATTTGCCCATGGACGAACGCATCCGTATTACTCAGGCCGATGTGGACACTGAAAAAGGAAGCTCTTCCCGCCTGGCCGTAGGTACAGAACTCAGCCGTGGTGACTTGATGCATTTGTCCTTGATGTCCAGCGAAAACCGCGCAGCGCATGCACTGGGACGTACTTTCCCGGGGGGCATGGATCTGTTCATCAGTCGAATGAACCAGCGTGCCCGTTCATTGGGCATGAGGGACACTCGCTATGTCGAGCCTACGGGACTGTCCAGCCAAAACCAGTCAAGTGCCAATGATTTGGCCGTTTTAGCCGCCAAGGCTTACAACGAGCCCATGCTGAGAGAGCTTTCCACCTCGCAAGGTCGTGAGGTCGCGGTGGGCAGCAGAACACTACAGTACAACAACACCAACGGATTGATCAAAAATCCACAATGGGACATTGGTCTGCAAAAGACCGGGTACATCTCGGAGGCCGGTCGTTGCTTGGTCATGCAAGCCCAGGTGGCGGGTCGAAAGTTGATCATGGTTTTTCTTGATTCGACGGGAAAATTCAGCCGAATTGGTGACGCCGAGAGGGTGCGCAAGTGGCTTGAGCAAAAATCGTCCATGAATCAACGCCCTTTGGCGTCAGCAGTTCAGATGCCAGGCTGAAAGCTGCCAAGTCAATGAACAGGATCGGCCTTCAGTCTGATTCGTGGTGACCCAAAGTCTCGGATATCACTTTGGCGGTCTCTTGTAACTTGGGCAGCCAGCTTTCATCCAGCCGATCGGCCGGGGCAGAGATAGACAGGCCTGCCAGAAGCTTGCCCTGATCATCGTAGATGCCCGCTGCGATGCAACGCACACCCAACTCCAGCTCTTCATTGTCACGCGCAAAACCAGAGTGGTTGACTCGGGAGAGCTCTCTTTCCAGCACTTGCAGTTGCGTGATGCTGTTGCGTGTCTGGCCAGCCAAGCCGGTGCGCGTGGCATAAGAGCGTACTCGCAAAGGGTCGTCTGCGGCCAAGAAAAGCTTGCCCACCGACGTCAGGTGCAAAGGGGCGCGACCACCAATGGCTCGAACCACCTGCATGCCCGAGCGTTCGCTGTAGGCGCGTTCGATGTAAACGATTTCGTCACCTTGGCGCATGCTCAAGTTGACGGGTTGTTGAATGAGTTTGTGCAAATCACGCATGGGGGCAAGGGCCGCATCGCGGACGTTGAGCCTGCCCTTGACCAAGTTGCCCAATTCCAGCAAACGCATGCCCAGGCGATAGTGGCCAGCCTCTGGGCGGTCCACAAAGCGGCCGGTGGCCAGGTCGTTCAGGATTCGGTGCGCAGTAGAGGGGTGCAGCCCGGTTTTTTGGCTGATCTCCTTGAGCGAGATGGCTTCTTCGCGGGACGCCAGCACGTCGATCAGGGTGAACATCCGTTCAATCACCTGTATGGTGGGTACGGTCGTGAGGGCGGGGTCTTTTTTCATTGTGTCATGTCAAGACATTTCATTTTACACAGTGAAATGAAGGGGGGCTGTACGGTTACAGGGTGAACGAAATTTGCCTCGAAAAAAGGGTCAACAGACGCCTCAATCAAAAGCCTGCCATTGGCCCTCCACCCTGAGTTCGCAGGGCTTGAAGCGGGATTTGTAATTCATTTTTGGGCTGCCATCAATCCAGTAACCCAGGTAGACATAGGGCAGGCCCAGTTGGGCCGCTTGCTGGATTTGCCAGAGTACCCCGAAGGTGCCAAAGCTGGCCGCTTCATTGGGTTCGTAAAAGGTGTAAACCGCCGATAAACCGCGGTTGAGCACATCGACGATGCTGACCATTTTCAATTCACCGAGCTCCTCGCCAACGCCTGGGGCTCTGAATTCCACAATGCGCGAGTTGACGCGGCTTTGTAGCAGGAACTGGGTGTACTGGTCCACGCTGTCGTGGTCCATGCCGCCTCCCGGGTGACGCGAGTTCTGGTAGTTCAAGTACAGGGCGTAATGATCTGGGTCGTATTGCAAGTCGAGAACACGGACCCGCAAATCTTTGTGCGATTGCCAAGCGCGACGCTGGCTGCGGTCGGGTTTGAAAGCGTCCACCCGCACGCGCAATGGCTGACAGGCTTGACAGCCATCGCAGTAAGGGCGATAGGTGAACAGGCCGCTGCGCCTGAAACCTTGTTCCACCAGATCGGCATAGACTTCGTTGTGGATCAGGTGGCTGGGGGTGGCGACTTGGGAGCGGGCGGAGCGGTCGGGCAGGTAGCTGCACGCGTAAGGAGCAGTGGCATAGAACTGCAAGGCCTGCAGCGGGAGCTCTTTGAGTTGGGTCATTTGGGGGTCGCCAATGAAGCCAGAGCCGGCCAGTTCAAGGACTGACGCGCCCAGTCAATGGGGCCGTATTCGCGCCCTTCGTGCACGCCGCGCATAAAGTCGCTGCGAGGTATTTCACGGGCCCCCAGCGAGCCTAGGTGCTGGGTGTTTTGCTGGCAATCGATCGCGTTCACCCCGTGTTGCAAGCAGACACTGACCAAGCACGCCAGCGCCATTTTGGAGCCATCGCTGACGGTCGTGAACATGGACTCGCCAAACACTGCGTGGCCCAAAGCCACGAAGTACAGGCCAGCCACGAGTTCGCCATCGATGCGCAATTCACAGCTGTGGGCCAGGCCCATGCGGTGCAGTTCTTTGTAAGCATTCACCATCTGGGGCACGATCCAGGTGCCTTTCTGGCCAGGGCGGGGCGATGAGGCGCAGCGTTGGATGACTTGCGAAAAGTCACGGTCAAAGCACATTTCAAAGCGGGGTGTCAGACTCCACCGTTTGAGGGATTGTTGAAGCGATCTGTGAAATCGGAAATCGCGCGTTTTCAGAACCATGCGTGGGTCGGGGCTCCACCAAAGGACAGGCTGGCCCACGTTGAACCAGGGGAAAACGCCTTCGGCATAAGCGTCCACCAAACGCTGGGCGGACAAATCGTTGCTGGCGGCCAGCAGGCCTGGAGCGGGTGATGAAGCCGCCCAAGCCTGGCTGGCCGGCGGAAGGGCCTGGCCCTCCACAATCCAGGGCAGTTCAGGGGCATGGGGGGGGGCTTCGGCTTCGCTGGTCATGGCGCAATTACACAATAAAAGCAGCAGTGTGGCGTGGCGCTATGATTTTGCGGTTGCAAAACCTGCCCGTTCACTGGATACAACCCGATTGGCCGATCCATCCAAGCGTGCGTGCGCTCATGACCAGTCGCCAGGGTGGGGTTTCGGCCGCCCCTTGGGACAGCATGAACCTGGGTGACCATGTGGGTGACCGGCCGGCAGATGTGCACACCAACCGCGAGCGCCTGGCTGTGCAGATCGGGCAGAGGCCGGTGTTTTTGCAACAAGTTCACGGGGTGACCAGTCTGCAGCTGAGCACGGCCACGCCCCAGGGGCTGGTGGCCGATGCCTGCTGGAGCCGCGATCCGGGTGTGGCTTGCACCATCATGGTGGCCGATTGTTTGCCGGTTTTGCTCGCTGATTCAGCCGGGAGCTGGGTGGCCGCAGTGCATGCGGGCTGGCGTGGGCTGGCGGGGACGGGTGGGTCCATGAAGTCAAAAGGGCTTGGCGTTCTGGAAAGCTTGTGGGCTGACTTGAAGCTGGCCGGGGCCGATGTGTCAGACGTGATGGCTTGGCTGGGGCCCTGCATCGGGCCGCAAGCTTTTGAAGTGGGGCCAGAAGTGCGGGCCGCTTTCGACGATGGGTCGCCCGAGGTACGGGGGCTGTTTACACCGATAGCCCAAGGTAAGTACATGGCCGATCTGGCCGGTTTGGCCCGCGGACGGTTGCAAGGTTTGGGTATTTCGCGCGTATTTGGCAATGACAGTACCCCGCCTTGGTGCACGGTCGCAGGGTCAGATTTCTTTTTTTCCCACCGCAGGGACAGCCGCAACCTCGGGCAAAGCGGCCGTATGGCCGCTTGTATCTGGTTGGACCGCTGAGCCGGGTTGGATGGAACCCTCAGAAGCCATTTGCCTGGCCTGTTGTTCCTGTTGGCGAATGGCCTTGCGGCGCATGGGTGTGCCCATCAAGTAAATCACCAAGGCCATGGGCAGCAAGCCATAGAACACAAAGGTGATGATGGCTCCCAGGACACTGCCTTGCGAACTAAAGGCTTCAGCCAAGGCCATGAGCAGGGTGACGTAAAGCCAGCCGATCACGATCAAATACATAAATATTTAGCCCTTGTAATTTAGGTGACAACAAACTGAAAGATACTCGGAACAAGGGATTTGACAAAAACGACTGATTCAGGAGAAAAACGATGAGTACTTCCACGCCGGATTTTTGGTCCCAAATGAGCGAAGGCTTTCAGCAAGACCTGAGCAAAAGCTGGGGTCAGGCGATGCAGCATTTTCAGACCATGGATCTCGGTGGCTTGAAGTCTTCAGCGGATACAGATGTGCCGCAGCTCAAATTTTCGCCTGAAAAGCTCCAGACCCTGCAAAGTCAGTACTTCAAAGACGCCTCTGAAATGTGGAATCAGAGCTTGCACAACAGTTTGCAGGTCAAAGACCGACGCTTTTCGGGGGAAGCTTGGTCCGCTAACCCCATGGCCGCCTTCAATGCCGCCACCTATTTGCTCAATGCCCGAACCCTGATGGGGCTGGCCGACGCGGTCGAATCCGACGAGAAAACACGCACCCGCATCCGGTTTGCCATCGAGCAATGGGTGGCCGCCGCTGCGCCCAGCAATTTTTTGGCCTTCAATGCCGAGGCGCAAAAGAAAGCCATTGACACCCAGGGCGAGAGCATCGCCAAGGGCGTGCAAAACTTGGTACATGACCTGCAGCAAGGGCACGTTTCGATGACCGACGAAAGTCTGTTTGAAGTGGGCAAGAACGTGGCCACCACCGAAGGCGCGGTCGTTTATGAGAATGAGTTTTTTCAGCTCATAGAATACAAACCGCTCACCGCCAAGGTCTATGAAAAACCGTTTTTGCTGGTTCCGCCTTGCATCAACAAGTTCTACATCCTGGACCTCCAACCCGAGAACTCGCTGATTCGTTATGCCGTCAGCCAAGGCCACCGCACCTTTGTGGTGAGCTGGCGCAACCCCGACGAGTCCATGGCACAAAAAACCTGGGACGACTACATTGAGCACGCGGCCATTGAGGCCATCCACACTGTGCAGGCCATCACCGGCGCTCCCAAGATCAACGCGTTGGGCTTTTGTGTGGGCGGCACCATCTTGTCGACCGCGCTGGCAGTGCTGGCTGCGCGGGGTGAAAAGCCGGTGGCCAGCGCCACTTTCCTGACCACGCTGATCAACTTCACCGACACCGGCATTCTGGATGTGTTCATTGACGAGAACTTCGTCAAATTTCGCGAGCAGCAATTGGGCAAAGGCGGTTTGCTCAAGGGCCAGGACTTGGCGTCCACCTTCAGCTTTCTGCGTCCCAATGACCTGGTCTGGAACTATGTGGTCGGGAACTACCTCAAGGGCGAGACACCCCCTCCGTTTGACTTGCTTTACTGGAACAGCGACTCGACCAACCTGCCCCGACCTTTTTATGCTTGGTACCTGCGCAACACCTACCTGGAAAACAACCTGGTCAAACCGGGCAAAACAAAGGTGTGCGGCGAGTCGATTGATCTGCGTCAAGTCGATTTGCCCGTCTATGTTTATGGTTCGAGGGAAGACCATATCGTGCCGATCGGCGGGGCTTATGCCAGCACACAAGTGCTGCCGGGCAAAAAGCGTTTTGTGATGGGGGCCTCGGGCCACATCGCGGGTGTGATCAACCCGCCTGCGGCCAAAAAGCGCAGCCACTGGTTGAGCGAAGGCACCAAGTTCCCCGCTGATGTGAACGACTGGATCGCTAGCGCCAAAGAGGTGCCTGGAAGCTGGTGGACCGATTGGTCCGACTGGCTCAAGGGCTATGCGGGCAAGCAAATTGCCGCACCCAGAACCTATGGCAAGGCGGCCAAATACAAAGCCATCGAAGCGGCCCCTGGCCGTTACGTCAAAGCCAAAGCCTGATTGATTTTTAATGGAGAAAAAAATGGAAGACATCGTCATCGTTGCAGCCGCACGCACCGCCGTGGGCAAGTTTGGCGGCTCGCTCGCCAAGACGCCCGCCACCGAGTTGGGCAGCATCGTCATCAAGGGTTTGCTGGAGCGCAGTGGCCTGCCTGTGGACGCCATTGGTGAAGTCATCATGGGCCAGGTTTTGGCCGCTGGCGTGGGACAAAACCCCGCCCGCCAAGCCATGATGAAAGCCGGTGTGGCCAAAGAAACACCTGCTTTGACCATTAATGCCGTGTGCGGCTCGGGCCTCAAGGCCGTGATGCTGGCCGCGCAAGCCGTGGC
>CAJBLW010000448.1 GCA_903953985.1 uncultured Burkholderiales bacterium | reverse complement strand
CACCATGGCCTCATCAAAAGACACCCCCCACCAGACCAACCCCAATCCCAACGCCTCTGAAAGCGTGACGCCGCCGGCGCAGCATGTTTGGCTGGCAGGCTTGGGGGCGCTGGCCAAAGCGCAGCAAGAAGGCAGTAAAGCGATTGAGGCACTGGTCAACGACGGACTGGCCTTTCAGCGCAAAAGCCAGACCGAAGCTCAACAACGCCTGCAAGAGGCCACCGAACGCCTGAGCCACCTGACCACCGACTTTGGTCAACCCGCCTCAGGGCGAGTTGACAAGCTGGAACACCTGTTTGAAGACCGCGTGGCCAAGGCCTTGCATCGGCTGGGCATGCCCTCTCTGCTGGACATCCAGATGCTCAACGACCGCGTGACTCAACTCGAAACGCAATGGCTCAGCATGAACGGCAGCACAAGACAGCAAGACCCGGGTGCCGCCAAAAAGGCCAAGCCCTTGTCGAAATCGGCACGCCAAGCCTCGGTGAAACCCTTGGTCAATTCTGTGGGCAAAACAGCCGCAAAAACTGTCGCCAAATCCGCCGCCAAGACTTCATCGGCCAGCGCCAAAAAGCAGCGCAGTAAATCGGCCTGATCGACCTGCCCGACGCCGCTGACTTGCCATGGCCAAAAAAGCCCCCCGCCGCACCGCTGAGCGCATCACCGAGGTGACGCTGGGCCTGTTCAACCGGTTTGGCGAACCGAATGTTTCCACCACGCTGATCTCAGCTGAACTGAACATCAGCCCCGGCAACCTCTACTACCACTTTGCTTCCAAGGACGCGCTGGTCAACCACCTGTTTGACCAATACGAGAGCGCGATGTTGGCCCTGTTGGATGCTGCACCGGATGTGCGAGACATTGAGGACGCTTGGTTTTTTCTGCACTCGCTTTTTGAGCAAGTCTGGAACCACCGCTTTTTGTACCGCGACCTGAACAACTTGTTGTCGGGCAACCGGCATCTGGAAATGCATTTTCACGCCGTGCTCACGCGCAAGACCCATGCGTTTCGGCAGGTGCTGGAATCACTTGCGGCAGCGGGTCTGATGCGCATCGACCCGGACAGCATCGAAACCCTTTCAGCCAGCATGTCGGTGATGGTGACGTATTGGCTCAGTTATGAGTATGTTCGAGATCCACGGCACGCCATGGAGCCTGCCAACGCAGGTTTGGCACTGACCCGGGGGGCTCAGCATGTGCTGGCTTTACTGACGCCATATTTGGCCAGCGCTGACTTGCAAAATCACCTGCGCGGCCTGAGCTCAGCCTACAGCGCGACTCAGCGCTGACATGGCGCCTGACCCGCGCTGCGCTGCGGCCTTCAGGCAAAGCGGGATTCGGCTATGGCCAAGAGTCCATCAAAAATCAGGTTATCCACGAGTTCGAATTGCACAGACATGCTCGGGGCCATTTTCCAGCCTGCACCGCCCGTCATGATGCACATCGGCTCTAGGTGAGTTTGATCTCGCAGGTGCTGCACCATTCGCTCGCAAGCCCCGGCAATCGCGTAAGTACCACCGCTGGTCAGGGCGTCGCTGGTGTTGGTGGGAAAGGGGGTCACCTCGCCTGTTGGCACATGCAACCCGGCTGTGCCCGACTCGAGGGCACGCAGCATGATGCCGTGGCCAGGCAGGATCAGGCCACCTAAAAAGCGCCCTTCTGCATCTATGGCTTCCACCGTGACGGCTGTGCCCACCATGACGACCACCAACGGGCGCGCAGCCCCCCCCTGCGCCAACATGCGCTGGCGCGCACCAATCATGGCCACCCAACGGTCTGCACCCAAGCGCGAGGGATAGTCGTACCCGTTGATGAGCCCGGATTCTTGCAAGCTGGGTACCACCCACTGGGGCGGGAAATCCCACAAATCCATTTGCTCTTGTACGCGACGCTTGATGGCATCACCCGCCACCTCGCAGCCCAGCATATGGCTTGGCACAGGCAACTGGGCCCAAGGGCCTTCCGAAAGCCGGTCGATGTTTTCGAGGAATTCGGCGCCGTGCGCCACCAATTCAGCACGAGGACTGGGTTGCTCGTACAACGCCCATTTCAGGCGGGTATTGCCTACGTCGATGGCTAAAAATGTCATCAGCCGATGATAATGATTTTTGACAACAGCCCTTTCGGGCTGTCCCTCAGTCGGGCTGCCCGGCGGTTTTGGCTTTGTGGATGACAGCTTGAGCATCACGGCCCAAGTTAGCTGGCACTTCATTCCCATCTATCTGAAGCATCAGACCCAGCAGGCGTGCGCCATGCTCCACCGCCATGGAGGCGTATTTGATGTCGCCTTGAACCAGTGCACTGGCCATGAGTTCGACCCGCTCATAAGCATAGATATTGCCGGACACTTTGCCCGCCACGACGATGCGGCTGGCCATGACATCTCCCTGAATCTCGCCATTTGAGCCGATCACCACCGAGATGGCGGCGTCTTTGGGTGCTTCGATGTTACCCACCACCTTGCCGTCAATTCGAACACTTTCATTCAATTTCAGGCACCCATGGATTTCGGTATTGCGCCCGATCAGCGTGTCGAACTTTTCATGACCCATGACCAACGGGGTATGTGCCGTTTTTTTTGAACCAAACATGTTGTCTCCTTTTCGCTTCAGATACCGAGATTATCAGAGCTTGGCCCAAGCTGCCAAGGCTTTGGCAGGGTGCATGGCCACGCCGTTATAAATGACTTCGTAATGTAAATGGGGTCCTGTGGAGCGACCCGTGTTGCCCAAAGTGCCTACCTTTTGCTGGCGCACCAAGACATCGCCTAGCTTGACCTCAATGCTCTGCATGTGAGCATAACGCGTTGTGAAACCGTTGGCGTGCAAGACATCCACCATGTTGCCATAGGCCCCCATGTATTCAGCTCGCGAGACCACACCTGGCGCGGTGACAAGGATGGGCGTTCCCACAACGGCAACAAAGTCTATGCCCTCGTGCAAGCTGGTTTGGTGGGTGATCGGGTCGGGCCTGAAGCCAAAACCGCTCGATAACACGAACTCACCGGTCAAAGGCAATGTGGTGGGGAGTTGGTCGAGCCGCGCCAAGTCTTGTTGCCACAGGTCGAGCTTCTCTGCCATGGCTTGGTCGTACACCTGTACCCGTTTGAGCGCTTGCCCAATCCGATGGTCAAGCCGCTCACCACTGGAGCCCCAGGAACCGAGCAGGTTCAAGGGGCCTCCACGGCCCCAGTTGGGGTTGTTTTTGGGGTTGCCGGTGGGCAGGAGCTTTTCCACGCCCAGTCGGCCCAGGGCATCGTTCTTGATGCTTTCGATCTCTTTGAGTTTTTCGGCCAAAGTGCCCAGTTGCTCGTTCAGTGCGTCGAGGCGTGCTTGGTGGTGCGCCTCCATTTTCATTTGCTCAGCTTGGCTGGTGACTCCACCCATACGGTGGGCCAACTCGGGGACGTACTCAATGGCCACTCGCAGGCCGACAAAATGCGAAACAAAACCCATGAGTACTAAAACACTGGCCACAGCCGCCGCCGCCATCGCCATCTTTTGAGCCGTGATGGACAAGGTCACCACTTTTGAAGCCGGGCCGCTGACCCAAATCAATTGCATAAGAACTCCACTGACCTACAGGTCGAACAAAAGTCCTGCAAATTAAATCAGAAAATGTCCTTTATAAGTATTAATTAAAAATTAATATGAATCTAAATTAATTTATTTTTTAGATTTACCACCAAAATCATTAACTCCACCCCCTCTTGTGTGGGCACTCCCTGGGTGTGTCCTGCATGCCTGCCCCGAAAGGTGTCTGTGCACTCACCCGATCTGCGCAATCATCAGATCTTTGGGCGGGCCACCGGCATCACCGACTCGTACGCCCTTGCGGCGCGCAACACCAGCGCGTCGCCAAACATCGGCCCCACGATCTGCAATCCCATTGGAAGGCCGCTTTGGGTCAGGCCACAAGGAACGGTGATGGCCGGTTGCTGGGTGAGGTTGAAAGGGTAGCTGAAAGGTGTCCAGCCGAGCATGGACACCGGGTTCATGGTGACGGTGCCGGCCGAACGCGCCTCAAAGGCAGGGATGGACACCGCAGGCGTGACCAGCAGATCAAACCGCTGCATAAACTGGCGCATGTGCGAACCCAAAACGCCGCGGCGTTGGTTGAGTTGTTGGATTTGCAAGGCGCTCAGTTGCGCACCCAGCTCGGCCTCGGTTTGGAAGTCGGGGTCGGCCACGGCCTGTTGCTCGGCGCTCAAGCCCTTCCACAAGGTGTAGGCGCCCAAAAACCAAAGCCCGGTGGTGATGTCGAGCGGGTCCTCGAACCCGGGGTCGATCTGCTCCACATGCGCGCCAAGCGCCTGCAGTTGCTGCACGGCGGCGTGAACTGCAGCGGCGATTTCGGGATGCACATTTTTGGCATAGCCCAGGGTGGGCGAGTAGGCGATGCGCAGGCCGCGGATGCCGTCTTCCAGGCCCACGGTGTAGTCGCTGGGGTCAGGTGGCAGCGATGTCCAGTCACGGGCATCGGGCTGCTTGAGCACGTTGGTCATCAAGGCGGCGTCGCGCACGCTCATGGTGTGCGGCCCCAAGTGCGCCACCGAGCCAAAGGGTGACAGGGGGTAGGCGGGCACGCGGCCAAAGCTGGGTTTGAGGCCCACGTTGCCGCAAAAGGCCGCCGGAATGCGCACGCTGCCCGCGCCGTCGGTGCCCACGCCAATGGGCCCCAGGCCTGCGGCGACGGCTGCGGCCGTGCCGCCCGAAGAGCCGCCTGGGGTGTGGTTCAGGTTCCAGGGGTTGCGTGTGATGCCGGTAGCAGGCGAATTGGTCTCGCCCTTGCAGCCAAACTCGGGCGTGGTGGTTTTGCCCAGCAAGACCGCCCCCGCTTCGCGCAGGCGCGCGGTGGCCGGGGCGTCCACATCCCAGGGCTGGTTCGGGTCAACCGTGCGGCTGCCGCGCAAGGTGGGCCAGCCTTGGGTCAGGATCAGGTCCTTGATGGACGCGGGCACGCCGTCCAAAGCGCCCACAGGCGTGCCTTGCTGGCGGTGCGCCTGCCAACGCGCTTCGCTGGCGCGGGCGCTGGACAAAGCCGCTTGTTCGTCGACCAGGCAAAAGGCATTGATTTGCGGGTTCACGCGCTCGATGCGCGAAAGCACCGCCTGCGTCACCTCAACCGGCGAGGCCTGGCCACTGCGGTACATCGCCAGCAGTTCGTGGGCCGGGGTCAGGGTCAGGTCTTGGGGTGTCGCGCTCATGGGTGTACCTCTTCAAAAAATGATCAAAAGCCCGGCCGTCCTGCCACGTCAAGGTCGGGTGCGGGTGTTGGGGCTGAGTTTTTTCCAGGGCAAATCGCCCGGATCGGCGGCCATGGGACCGGCCGCTTTGGCCACCAGCACGCGGCTGGCAATCGGCGTGAAGTCGGCCCGGAAATGGTTGGAGCTTTTGACCACGAGCAGCTTCATCTGCTCGGGGTGGATGCCCACGGCGCGGAACAATTCACGGTCCAGCATTTGCATCTTGCCGCTGGCCACAGCGATCAAGACGCCATCGATTTCAAGGCAAGCGCAGGGTCCGATGTGGGCTTTCATGCCGGTCATCATGGGGCCCTTGAGTTCGCAATAATCCGGCCCCAAAGCCCGTACCGTAAAGCGTCCCTGTAAAGGCGGGTCGCTTGTCAGCCCCGTGAAGGTGGGCACGGCCTTGCCCAAAGCCAGTTGCAGGCTGGCCCCAACCCCTGCGGCATGGGCCATGCGGGCGGCTTCGGGGTCGTACAACAAACCCAGCGCCACTTGGCCAGGCCAGCGCTGGCCAGCGCCTTGTTGCAGCAGGGCATGAAGCATGCCCGTGGTGTTGCTGTCCCCGCCAGCGCCGGGGTTGTCCTGCGTGTCGGCCACGACCACGGGGGCCACAGACACCTCGGCCGTGGCCAGGGCTTGCGTGATCGCCTCACGGGCGGGCAGCACATCGGGGCGCCACTGGCCAGGCTCAGCCACGCGCTCAAACAGGCGCTGCACGGTCATTTCAGCCTGCGGGCCGTGACCCCAAACCACGGGGCCGCATTCGGCAAAGTCAGACGCCGGAAAGCCCATGCAAAAACTGAGCATGCAGCCGGTTTGTGTTTCCAGCGCAATCATCTCGTCGTAGAGGTCTTTGGCCGGGGCCATCCAGGTGCTTTGGGCGTTGAGTGAAATCAAAAACGGCAAGCGTCACGCCTGCATGGGGCGCTTGCCGCCTGCGCGAAAATGCTCACGAAGCAACAGGGCGGCCCGCTCGCCGGTATCGGCCATGTCGATGTGCGGGTAGGTGCGGTAGGCCACCAAGCCATCGGACAGCTGCAGCATGCGCTCGGTCACGTTGGCGTGCAGGTCCAGGCTGGCAACGATGGGCAGTTTTGGGCCCACCACGGCGCGGATGCGGGCGATCAGCTCGCCTTCGCTGTCGTCTGCGTTTTCGGCCACGGCCGCGCCGTGCAAGTCGAGGTATACGCCGTCCAAGCCCTGCGCCAAGGCCGATCGCACGTCATCCAGGATGGCGCTGCAAATGCGCTCGAACGCATCTTGTGTCACATAAGAAGATGGCGTGGCTCCGGCCCAAGCCGAGGGCAGTAGTTGCCAGCCTTCGCGCCGCGCCGCGTCGATGAAGCCGCCCGCCGGGATGTTCACACCCGTCATCTGGTCGATCAGGGCCTGCCCGCGCACATAGGCCGGAAAGGCCTCGCCGCTTTGGAAGGCGGCCCAGTCGGCCTGGCTGGGAGCAAAAGTGTTGGTCTCGTGCTGGTAACCAGCGATCAGGATACGGGTCATGGGGGGCCGTTTTCAGGGTTTAAATCAGGCCGGCTGAAGCTGCGCTGTCGCGGTGCGACATCAAGGTGCAGTTTCTAGAGGCGGCAAAGCGGCAGGTGCTGCCTGCAGCAAGCGGCGCGTGTAGTCTTGTTGCGGATTGGCGTAGAGCGCGGCGGTCGGGCCTTCTTCGACGATAAGACCCTGGTGCATCACGATCACGCGGTCGCACAACTGGGCGGCCACGCGCAGGTCGTGCGTAATGAAGAGCAAACCCAGGCCCAGACGGCCCTGGATTTCGCGCAGCAAGTTCAAAATTTGAGCCTGCACACTCACATCCAGCGCGCTGACCGCCTCGTCGGCCACCAGCACCTGAGGGCGACAGGCCAGCGCTCGCGCGATGGCCAGGCGTTGGCGTTGACCACCGCTGAACTGGCTGGGGTAACGCTTGAGCGCATCGACCGGCAGGCGCACTTGCGTCATCAGCTCAGCCGCCAAGGCTTCGGCCTCGGCGCGGGATTGACCAAAGTTCATGGCCCCTTCGACCATAGACTGCCCCACCGTGCGGCGCGGGTTGAGCGAGCGGTTGGGGTCTTGGAACACCACCTGCACCCGGTTGCGCAATGGACGCAAACGGCTCTCGGGCAAAGTGGCCACCTCGTCGTCGCCCCACAAGATGTGGCCCTCGGTCGGGTCGATCAGGCGAATCAGGCAGCGCGCAAAGGTCGACTTGCCCGAACCGGACTCGCCCACAATGCCCACGGTCTCCCCAGCGTGCACCGCCACATGGGCGTTTTGCAGCGCCGCGGTAGCACGGTTGCGACCCATCCAGTCGCGGCTGGCATAAGTTTTTCCCACACCTTGGCCCGACAACAAAGCCGGACCACTGAAGGCGGATTTGGCCTCAGGCGGTGTCATGCCCGGCACGGCCGCCAGCAATTGGCGCGTGTAATCGGCCTTGGGGCGGCGCAAGACCTGCTCACAAGGACCACCCTCGACGGCTTCGCCCTGGTTCATCACCAGCACCTCGTCGGCAATCTCAGCCACCACGCCCATGTCGTGCGTGATGAACAGCACCGCACTGCCTTGCTCGCGTTGCAGGTCGGCGATCAAGCGCAAAATTTCTTTTTGCGTGGTCACGTCGAGCGCCGTGGTCGGCTCGTCGCAAATGATCAAGGCAGGCTTGAGCACCACGGCCATGGCGATCACGATGCGTTGGCGCTGACCCCCGCTGAGTTGGTGCGGGTAGCTGCGCAGCATGCGCTCAGGATCTGGCAGGCGCACCCGCTCAAAGATACGCAAAATTTCGGCGCGGCGTTGGTCCCGGGGCCAGTCGGTGTGGGTCGAGAGCAACTCGTCGACCTGGTCACCACAGGTCATGACCGGGTTGAGCGCGGTCATGGGTTCTTGGAACACCATGCCCATGCTGCGTCCGCGCAAAGCGCGCAATCGCGAGGCCGAGGCATTGAGCAAGGACTCGCCTTGCAGCACGATCTCGCCGCCACTGGGTCGAAGCTCCTTGGCCAGCAAACCCATCACGGTGGTGGCCATGACCGATTTGCCCGAGCCTGACTCGCCCACCACACACAAGGTCTGCCCGGGGTGAATCGTCAATGACACCTTGTGCACCGCGTGCGCCCGATCACTGCCCGCAGGCAGCGTCACCGAGAGTTGGCGGATTGACAAGACCGGTTCAGGGGATGCTGTGCTCATCATGCCCCCCTCTTTGCAAACTTGGGAT
>CAJBLW010000447.1 GCA_903953985.1 uncultured Burkholderiales bacterium | reverse complement strand
GTGTTCATCTTGCGGTAACGGCGGAAGTTCTCGCGGATCCGGTCAAAAATCACCACCGATTCGTTGACCGAATAACCCAACACCGCCAGCACCGCAGCCAGCACCGCCAGTGAAAATTCCCACTGGAAGAAAGCGAAAAAGCCCAGGATGATGATCACGTCGTGTAAGTTGGCGATGATGGCCGAGACGGCGAACTTCCACTCGAAGCGAATCGCCAGATAAATCATGATGCCGATCACCACAAAGGCCAGCGCCTTCAGGCCGTCTTCGACCAGCTCGTCACCCACTTGCGGGCCCACAAATTCGGTGCGACGCAGCGTGACATCCGGGTCATTGGCTTTGAGCGCCGACAAAACCTTCTCGCTTTGCTGGGCCGAGCTCACGCCTTTTTGCGCGGGCAAACGGATCAACACTTCGCGTGCCGAACCGAAGTTTTGGACCTGCACTTCTGCAAAGCCGAGCGTACCCACCGTGCCACGGACCTTCTGCAGGTCAGCGGGCTGGCTGTAGCTCACTTCCATCAAAGTGCCACCCGTGAACTCCACCGACAGGTGCAGGCCCCGGCTGAACAAGAAAAATACCGCCAGAGCGAAGGTGATGAAGGACACTGCGTTCAGCACCAACGCGTGGCGCATGAACGGGATGTCTTTTCTGATTTTGAACAATTCCATGGTCTTTTCCCCTTAGTCGGCTTTGACCGCAGTGCCTGCATCGGGGCGCCACACCGTGCCGATCGACACCGATTTGAGTTTTTTCTTGCCGCCGTACCAGAGGTTGACCAGGCCGCGTGAGAAAAACACCGCCGAGAACATGCTGGTCAAAATGCCGATGCAGTGCACCACCGCAAAACCGCGCACCGGGCCAGAGCCAAAGGCCAGCAAGGCCGCGCCTGCGATCAAGGTGGTGATGTTCGAGTCAAAAATCGTGGCCCATGCGCGGTCGTAACCCGCATGGATGGCCGCCTGCGGGCTGACGCCGTTGCGCAGCTCTTCACGCACGCGCTCGTTGATCAGTACGTTCGAGTCGATCGCCATGCCCAACGCCAGTGCCATCGCGGCCATGCCGGGCAGGGTGAGCGTGGCTTGCAGCATCGACAAAATGGCCACCAGGAACAACAGGTTCACACCCAGCGCAATGCCGGAGAACAAACCGAACATGGCGTAGTAAATGACCATGAAGGCCACGATCACCAGGAAACCCCAAGTTACGCTGTTGAAGCCCTTGGCGATGTTCTCGGCACCCAAGCTGGGGCCAATGGTGCGTTCTTCGATGATCTCCATGGGCGCGGCCAATGAGCCTGCGCGCAGCAGCAGCGCCGTGTCGGTGGCCTCTGCCGTGGTCATGCGGCCCGAAATCTGCACGCGACCGCCGCCAATTTCGGCGCGGATCACGGGGGCCGTGACCACTTCGCCCTTGCCCTTTTCAAACAAGATGATGGCCATGCGCTTGCCCACGCTCTCACGCGTCACATCCTTGAAGATCCGGGCGCCCTTGGCGTCCAGCGTCAGGTTGACCACGGGCTCTTGGGTCTGGCTGTCAAAACCCGGCTGGGCATCGGTCAGGTTGTCACCCGTCAGCACCACTTGCTTCTTGACGATCAGGGGGCGGCCATCGCGCTCCATGTAGCGCTCGGTGCCAAAGGGCACCAGGCCGCCGGCTTGCTCAGCCGCACGCGCTTCGGTGCTTTCGTCGACCATCCGCACCTCAAGGGTGGCGGTGCGGCCCAGAATGTCTTTGGCCTTGGCCGTGTCCTGCACGCCAGGCAACTGCACCACGATGCGGTCCAGGCCCTGCTGCTGGATCACCGGCTCTGCCACGCCCAGTTCGTTGATCCGGTTGTGCAGTGTGGTGATGTTTTGCTTGAGCGCCTGCTCTTGCACTTTGCGGGCGGCTTCGGGCTTGATGCTCACCACCAAGCGCAGCTCGGCGCCATCGGTCGCTTCACGCGTTTGCAGATCGGCAAACTGCTCGGAGATCAGGCGCTTGGCGGCTTCTTGTTGTTGGGCATCACGCAAGCGGATTTCGATGCTTTGACCATTGCGTGATATACCACCATGGCGAATGTCTTTCTCGCGCATCATGCTGCGCAAATCCCCGGTCAGGGATTCGATCCGCTGGGTCAGGGCTGCTTGCATGTCGACCTGCAGCATGAAGTGCACGCCACCGCGCAAATCCAGGCCCAAGTACATGGGCGATGCGTGCAAGGCGCTCAGCCAGGCAGGTGAGCGTGAAACCAAATTCAAAGCGACCACGAATTGCGGGTCAGCGGCATCCGGAATCAGGGCCTTTTGAATGGCATCTTTGGCCTTGAGTTGCTGGTCTGTGTTGTCAAACCGGGCGCGGATTGAAGTGCCTTCAAGCACCACACTTTGGGGTGTGGTGCCCGCTGACTTGAGCGCGTCTTCGACCTTTTGCAGCGTGGAGGTGTCCACCTTGATGGTGGCCTTGGCTGATGACACCTGCACCGCAGGGGCTTCACCAAAGAAATTGGGGAGGGTGTAGACCACTCCCAGCAACATGGCGACCACGAGGATCACGTACTTCCAGACCGGATAACGGTTCATAAAGACTCGCGTACAGGATATAAAAACGGGGCCCCTACAGCCAAGGCCCCATGAACAAAGCCAGGAAGAATTACTTCAAAGTGCCTTTGGGCAACACTTGCACCACGGCGCTGCGCTGCATCTGTACTTCTACGCCAGTGGCCAGCTCGACGCCCACATAAGCGTCGCCCAACTTGCTGACCTTGCCCAAAAAGCCACCAGCGGTCACGACTTCGTCGCCCTTGGCCAACGCGTCGATCATGGCGCGGTGCTCTTTTTGTTTCTTCATCTGGGGGCGGATCATCACGAAATACAGCACCACAAACATCAGCAGCAGCGGCAGCATGCTCATCAGGGTGGATTGCATGTCGCCACCAGAGGCGGCGGCAGGAGCGGTTTGGGCAAAAGCAGAAGAAATGAACATGGAAACTCCACTGAAAATCAAATTCGGGTTGTGCAGGTGACGCTTGGGCGGCCTGCGGGCGAAGCCGCCATTGTATGCGGCGCTATGATCACCTCCAAAAGCCCCTGCTGCACAGGGCCAGGCCCTCAATTTGCCCGCCGCAAGTGCCCGCCAGACCCCCAAAGGAGACTGCCATGTCCACTGAACACCAACACGCGCACGCCCACCCTCATGGCCACGACCACCCCCACGACCATGACCACGAGCACAGCACCTTGGGCGAGATGGACCTTCGGGTGCGCGCTCTGGAAACCCTGCTGACGCAAAAAGGCTATCTGGACCCCGCCGCTGTTGACCGCATCATCGAAACTTATGAGGTGCATGTGGGCCCGCACAACGGCGCCAAAGTGGTGGCCCGCGCTTGGGCCGAGCCGGCTTTCCGGGACTGGCTGCTGAAGGACGCTACCGCGGCCATCGCCTCGATGGATTACACCGGCCGCCAAGGCGAGCACATGGTGGCCGTGCCCAACACCCCCGACACGCACAACATGGTGGTCTGCACCTTGTGCAGCTGCTACCCCTGGCCCGTGTTGGGCCTGCCCCCTGTTTGGTACAAAAGCGCCGCTTACCGCTCGCGCGCCGTGATCGAGCCGCGTGCCGTGCTGGCCGACTTTGGCGTCACCCTGCCGCCGGGCCAAAACATCCGCGTCTGGGACTCCACCGCCGAAGTGCGTTATTTGGTGCTGCCCGAGCGCCCCGCAGGCACAGAAGGCTGGAGTCAAGAACAACTGGCCACCCTGGTCACCCGCGACGCGATGATCGGCACGGGCTTGGCCCTGAACCCACAACTCAAAGAGGTGGCCCCATGAACGGCGTGCACGACATGGGCGGCCTGCAAGGTTACGGCCCGGTTCAGATCGAAGCCAACGAACCGCTGTTTCATGGCGAGTGGGAGCGCCGCGCTTTAGGCGTGACGGTGGCCATGGGCGCCAGCGGCCTGTGGAACATCGACCTGGCCCGTTCGGCCCGCGAGTCTTTGCCCCCGCTGGACTATGTGCAAGGCCCTTATTACGCCATCTGGATCCAGGCGCTGCAAAAGCTGCTGATCGAGCGCGGCCTGATCACCGAACAAGAACTGGCGCAGGGCCAGCCCATCACGCCCCCAGTGACCGGTGTGCGGGTGCTGCAAGCCGCCCAAGTCGACGCGGCGCTGGCCAAAGGCAGCCCGGCCGACCGGCCCAGCACCCAAGCCCCCCGCTTTGCTGTGGGTCAACGCGTGCGCGCATTGAATCTGAACCCCCAGGGCCACACCCGCCTGCCCCGTTATGTGCGCGGCCATGTGGGCACCGTGGTGCTGCACCACGGCAGCCACGTTTTGCCTGACCAGCATGTGAACAAGATGCTGCCGCCTTTTGATGGCACGGCCGAGCACCTCTACACCGTGGTGTTTGACGGCACCGAGCTGTGGGGCCCCCAGGCCGAAGCCGGACATCAGGTCAGCGTGGATGCCTGGGAGTCTTATTTGGAAGCGTTCTCCACTTGATCACCACCCCATGAACACCGCCATCCAAGACCTCAACGACCTGGCCCGCGCCTGTGGCGACGGCTTCCCCATGCCCACCACGGCCAACAACGGCGCGGTGTTTGAAGAACCTTGGCAAGCCCACGCCTTTGCCATGACCTTGCAGTTGCACGAAAAAGGCGTCTTTACGTGGCCCGAATGGGCCACCGCCCTGACCCACGAAATCCGTGCGGGCCAAACGCGCGGCGAAGCCAGCGACGGCAGCCTGTACTACACCCACTGGCTCAACGCACTGGAGCAATTGGTGATCGAGCGCCAACTGGGCACACCCGAGCAAATCCATGATTTGGAACACGCTTGGGCCGAGGCGGCCGAGCGCACGCCGCATGGCCAGCCCATCGTGCTGGATGTCGCAGAAAGAGGCGCCGTTTGAACCTGCGTTTGTGGGCCATGCTGGCCTTGTTGGTCAGCCTGGTGTCCTTGGCGGTCGGCACCTCGTTTGCCAAAAGCCTGTTTCCTGCTTTGGGCGCTGAGGGCACCACCGCTTACCGCATCATTTTCGCCATGCTGATGCTGATGGCCGTGTTCCGGCCCTGGCGACGCAAGTGGGTGTGGGCCGATGCGCTGCCCCTGGGCCTCTACGGCGTCACGCTGGGCGTGATGAACCTGCTGTTTTACAGCGCCATCAAGACCATCCCCTTTGGCGTGGCGATCGCCATCGAGTTCATTGGCCCGCTGAGCGTGGCCGTCTGGACCTCTAAAAAAGCCAGCGACTGGCTCTGGGTGACACTGGCCATCGCGGGCCTGGCGCTGCTGCTGCCTTTGCCCGGAGGCGATGCGGCCACAGCGCTCGACCCCTTGGGCATGTTTTTCGCCTTCGCGGCGGGCATTTGTTGGGCGCTTTACATCGTGTTCGGACAACGCGTGGCGCTGCGCTACGGGGCCATGGCCACGCCCATGGGCATGTTGGCGGCGGCTTTGGTGGTGGCCCCGGTGGGTATTTTTCATGCGGGTGCCGCCTTGCTCGACCCTCGCTTGTTGGTTGCGGGGCTGGCCGTGGCCTTGCTGTCAAGCGCCATCCCCTATGCACTGGAGATGTTCTCGCTCAACCACCTGCCCAAAAACACCTTCAGCATTTTGCTCAGCCTAGAGCCCGCCGTGGGCGCGTTGGCGGGCTGGCTGGTGCTGTCTGAGCACCTGACGCTGCTGCAAGGGCTGGCCATCGCGCTGGTGATGACCGCCTCCATGGGCACGGCCTGGTCGGCGGGTCAGGACAGGCGGGTCACGCCCGGCAGTGGGCAAGCGTAAATCGCGTTGCGGATGGCCGCAATG
>CAJBLW010000446.1 GCA_903953985.1 uncultured Burkholderiales bacterium | reverse complement strand
CGGAGCCCCAAAGCCCGGCGGTTTTTTTTCACCTGTTTTTTCAATTGAGGAGTCCACGATGAACGCCAAAACCACTGCCCCTGAGAGCTGGTATCCGAATGCCGCCGACCGCAAAGGCCAGACCGACGACGAACGCATCAAGGACATCACTGTGCTCCCGCCTCCAGAACATTTGATCCGCTTCTTTCCGATTGCCGGCACGGCGACGGAAACTCTGATCGCCCAAACCCGCAAAGCCATTCAAAAAATCGTGCACGGCCAAGACGACCGCTTGCTGGTCATCATTGGCCCTTGCTCGATCCACGACCCGGCTGCGGCGCTTGACTATGCTCGCCGCCTGAAGCCCCTGCGTGAAAAATACGCCGACACGCTGGAAATCGTGATGCGCGTTTACTTCGAAAAGCCCCGCACCACCGTGGGCTGGAAGGGCTTGATCAACGACCCCTACCTGGACGAGAGTTTTCGCATCGACGAAGGTCTGCGCATCGCCCGCCAACTGCTGATCGAAATCAACCGCCAGGGCGTGCCCGCAGGCAGCGAGTTTTTGGACGTGATCTCGCCCCAATACATTGGCGACCTGATCAGCTGGGGCGCCATCGGTGCGCGCACCACCGAAAGCCAGGTCCACCGCGAGTTGGCTTCTGGCTTGTCGGCGCCCATCGGCTTCAAGAACGGCACCGACGGCAACATCAAGATCGCGACCGACGCGATCCAGGCTGCAGCCCGGGGGCATCACTTTTTGTCTGTGCACAAAAACGGCCAGGTCGCCATTGTTCAAACCCAGGGCAACCAGGATTGCCATGTGATTTTGCGCGGCGGCAAAGCCCCCAACTACGACGCCGAAAGCGTGGCTGCGGCTTGCAAGGAACTGGAAGCGGCCAAGCTGCCCGCCACCTTGATGGTGGACTGCAGCCATGCCAACAGCAGCAAAAAGCACGAGCGCCAGATCGATGTGGCCAAAGACATTGCCACACAAATCAGCGGCGGCTCACGCCAGGTGTTTGGCGTCATGGTCGAGAGCCACATCGTGGACGGTGCCCAAAAGTTCACGCCTGGCCAGCACGATGTTGCGAAGCTGACCTACGGTCAGAGCATCACCGACGCCTGCATTGGCTGGGACGACAGTGTGGGCGTGTTGCAGGTGCTGTCGAATGCGGTGAAGGCGCGTCGCAGCCGCTGATCCATACAAAGCCCCCTGTTTTGTCACCCCGGACGAAGATCCGGGGTCTACGCTTTGGCCCTTGCGCAGCGCACTTGAAATCATGGATCTCGGGTCAAGCCCTGTCTGAAATCATTCGGCCAGGGCTTCCAGCAATTTGGCGTGAATCTCACCAAAGCCGCCGTTGCTCATGCACAGCAGGTGATCGCCTGGCCTTGCTTGGGCCAGCACCTGTGCAATGACTTCTTCTATGTTGGCACCCACTTGCGCGCGCATGCCCATCGGCTCTAGAGCCGCTGTGGCGTCCCAGCCCAAGCCACCCGCGTGGCAAAAGGCCAGATCGGCCTCTTCGAGGCTCCAAGGCAGTTGCGCTTTCATGCTGCCCAGCTTCATGGTGTTGCTGCGCGGCTCAAAAATCGCGAGGATGCGGGCATCGCCCACCTGGCGGCGCAGGCCGTTGACGGTGGTGCGGATCGCTGTGGGGTGGTGGGCAAAGTCGTCATAGACGGTGACGCCTTTGACTTGGCCGCGCACTTCCATTCGGCGCTTAACGTTTTCAAAACTGGCCAGTGCCTTTGCGGCAACGGCAGGGGTCACTCCCACATGCTCTGCGGCGGCGATGGTCGCCAGCGCATTGAGCTGGTTGTGTACGCCGCCAATGCCCCACTGCACCTCGGCCATCGCTTTGCCGGCTTGCAGCACCTTGAATTGGGCAGGCTCGCCCTCGGCCACGAAGTCGCTCACGGCAGCGCCAAACGTGCGCACCTCGCTCCAGCAGCCTTGCCCCAGCACACGCGTCAGGCTTTCTTCCAGGCCGTTGATCACCACACGACCTGAGCCTGGGATGGTGCGCACCAGGTGGTGGAACTGGCGCTCGATGGCCGCCAGGTCGTCAAAAATGTCGGCGTGGTCGAATTCCAAGTTGTTCAGTATGGCGGTGCGAGGGCGGTAGTGGACAAATTTGCTGCGCTTGTCGAAGAAGGCGGTATCGTATTCGTCGGCCTCGATGACAAAGTATTGACCACCCCCCAGGCGTGCCGAGACGCCAAAATTCAGCGGTACGCCACCCACCAAAAAGCCGGGGGAGAGCCCGGCTTGTTCCAGCACCCAGGCCAGCATGGACGTGGTGGTGGTTTTGCCGTGGGTGCCCGCCACGGCCAGCACATGCTGGCCTTGCAAAACGTGCTCAGACAACCATTGCGGGCCACTGGTGTAGGGCGCACCTGCTTCCAAAATGGCTTCCATCAACGGGAATTTGGGGCTGCCGTCGGGCAGTCGTGCACGACTGACCACGTTCCCGATCACGTACACATCAGGCTTCAAGGCCATTTGTTCGGCGTCAAAGCCTTCGATCAGCTCGATGCCCAGAGCGCGCAATTGGTCGCTCATCGGCGGGTAAACGCCCGCGTCGCAACCGGTCACTTGATGGCCAGCTTCGCGGGCCAGCGCAGCCACGCCGCCCATGAAGGTGCCGCAGATCCCCAGAATATGTATATGCATGCCCGGATTTTAGAGGTGCATCGGCTCGGTCTCGCCTGGGTCGGGTCACAATCGGTGCCCATGAACGACCTTGCCCTTGAAATTGCCGCCACCGCTGCCCGTTTGGTGGTGGAGGAAGGCCTGGCTTTTGGTCCGGCCAAGCACCGCGCCCTGAAAGAGTTGGGTCTGCCCAGCCGTACTGCCTTGCCCACCAACGATGTGGTCGAGACCGAGGTGCGCGACTACATCGCCTTGTTTTGCGCCGACACGCAGCCAACTGAGTTGCTGGCCTTGCGCGAATTGGCAAGGGTCTGGATGCAACGCCTGGTCGAATTCCGCCCGCACCTGGGCGGCGCGGTCTGGCAGGGTTGGGCCACGCGCCTGTGCGATGTGGATTTGGCCTTGTTTTGCGACGACCCCAAATCGGCCGAGATCGCCTTGATCAACCAGAACCAGCGTTACGAGGTGCAAACTGCGCGTGGGCTGCACGGAGACGATGTGGATGTCCTGAGTGTTCACAGTTTTTGTGACGCGTTGAACGAAGATGTGGGGGTGCACCTGCGCATTTACGATCTGGACGATCTGCGCGGGGCTTTGCTGCCCGACACGCAAGGCCGCTCGCCTCGGGGAGATTTGGCTGCTTTGGAGCGCCTGCTGGCGGCATGAAAGACAATGCAAACATGAACCAACCAATTGAAAACGGGTCCAGGCGCCATCTGATTTGGGGTGCCGGTGCAGCGGCTCTTGTTGCCGGTGTCGGCGTGGCTTTGCGCCGTTTTGAGCCTCAAGAGGTGATGCACGCGGGCAAGCACCCATTTTGGAGTCAGCAGTTCGAGACGCCTGGGGGCGAAAATTTAGACATGGCCAATTTCCAGGGGAAACCCTTGTTGTTGAACTTTTGGGCTACCTGGTGCCCACCGTGCATCGAAGAATTGCCCCTGATAGACGCCTTCTGGCGGAAAAACACCGCCATTGGGCATCAAGTGGTGGCGCTGGCGATTGACCAACCGAGCGCGGTTCGGAAATTCCTGTCCAGGCAGGCATTGGGTTTTCCAGTGGGACTGGCCGGGCTGGAAGGAACCCAGTTGGCCAAATCCTTGGGTAATGCAGTGGGCGGCTTGCCTTTTACCGTGTTTTTCAAGCCAGATGGCAGCATTTGGCGACAAAAGATGGGTCAACTCACGTCTGACGATCTGATGCAGTGGCGCGGCGCTGTCTCCTGATACAGCCCACTCTCCATGCTGAGGGAGGGTGCGCCCACATGCCGCCGAATCGTCTGGCGGGTCAATTCATGTTCCGACGAGAAAAGATAATTTCAAGGCTTTTGCTGAAATTTGGTGTAAATTCCCCCCATTACAAGTGCTCAAGCAATGGAGGATCTATGGATTTGCGCAAACTCAAAACACTGATTGACCTGGTGTCTGACTCGAATGTGTCAGAGCTGGAAATCACCGAAGCCGAAGGCAAAGTTCGCATTGTCAAAAGCATGGGCGTCGCCCAACCGGTGGTGATGCAGCCAGCCGTACCCGTGGCCGCAGCCCCTGTGGCGGCTGCACCCGTGGCCGCGGTTGAGGCTGCCCCTGTGGTTTCAGCGCCAACGGGTCACGCCGTCAAGTCGCCCATGGTCGGCACGTTTTACCGCTCGTCCAGTCCTGGTTCGGCCCCCTTCATCCAGATTGGTTCCGTGGTCAAGGAGGGTGACACCCTGTGCATCATCGAAGCCATGAAGATCCTCAACGAGATTGAATCCGACAAGTCCGGCACTGTCACTCAGATCCTGTGTGAAAACGGCCAGGCCGTGGAATACGGTCAGCCTCTTTTCATCGTCGAATAAAGCCACGGGGATTTCATGTTCAAGAAAATCCTGGTCGCCAACCGAGGCGAAATCGCCTTGCGCATCCAGCGCGCTTGTCGCGAGCTGGGCATCAAGGCGGTGATGGTTTATTCCGAAGCCGACAAAGAAGCCAAATACGTCAAGCTGGCCGAAGAAGCCGTGTGCATTGGGCCCGCGGCGTCGTCGCTGAGCTACCTCAACATGCCGGCCATCATTTCGGCGGCCGAGGTGACCGACGCCGAAGCCATTCACCCCGGTTATGGCTTTTTGAGCGAGAACGCAGACTTTGCCGAACGGGTTGAAAAAAGTGGTTTCCAGTTCATTGGACCCACGCCAGAGTCGATCCGCATCATGGGCGACAAGGTCTCAGCCAAGCAAACCATGATCCGCGCCGGCGTGCCTTGTGTACCTGGCTCGGAAGGTGAATTGCCCGATGACCCGGTGCAGATTCGCCGCATCGCCAAAGCCGTGGGTTACCCGGTCATCATCAAGGCTGCAGGCGGCGGCGGCGGTCGCGGCATGCGCGTGGTGCACACCGAGGCGGCGCTCATCAACGCCGTGCAAATGACCAAGGCCGAAGCCGGTGCTGCATTTGGCAATCCGGCGGTGTACCTGGAAAAGTTCCTGCAGAACCCGCGCCATGTGGAAATCCAGATCATGGCCGACAAGCACCGCAACGCGGTGTACTTGGGCGAGCGCGACTGCTCCATGCAGCGGCGTCACCAAAAAGTGATCGAAGAAGCCCCTGCGCCAGGCATCCCACGCAAACTGATCGAGAAGATCGGCGAGCGTTGCGTGGCCGCTTGCAAGAAGATCAATTACCGGGGTGCAGGCACCTTCGAGTTCTTGTATGAAAACGGCGAGTTCTATTTCATCGAGATGAACACCCGCGTGCAGGTCGAGCACCCGGTGACGGAGTGGGTCACGGGCGTGGACATCGTCAAAACGCAGATCATGGTGGCAGCCGGTGAGCGCCTACCCTTCACCCAAAAGCAGATCCAGATTCGTGGCCATGCCATCGAATGCCGTATCAACGCCGAAGACCCTTTCAAGTTCACGCCTTCGCCCGGCCGTGTGACGTCCTGGCACATGCCTGGTGGGCCAGGCGTGCGGGTGGATTCGCACGTCTACAACAATTACTTTGTGCCCCCCAACTACGACTCGATGATCGGCAAACTGATCGTCCATGGCGATACCCGCGAGCAGGCCTTGGCCCGCATGCAGACCGCCTTGAATGAGACGGTGATCGAAGGCATTAACACCAACATACCGCTGCACCGCGAGCTGATGGTGGACGCCAAGTTCATGCAAGGCGGCACCAACATCCATTACCTGGAACACTGGCTGAGCCAGCACAAGCGCTGACCCCTTATGTATGAACTGAGCCTGCTGTGCCCAGAGGACCGGGTGGATGTGCTGAGCGATGCGCTCGAAGCCTTGGACGCGTTGAGCGTGTCGGTGGAAGACGCAGACGCACAGACGCCCGCCGAACAAGCCCTGTTTGGCGAACCGGGCATGCCGCCACCCAAAGACGGTTGGCAGCGTTCGCGCATGGTGGCGCTGTTCGCCCGAGAAGAGGCGGCCCGGGAGGCTGCGGTTTTGCTGGGGGCGCAAGATTTTTTTCAGGACTGCGAGTTGCTCGGCATCCAGACCCTTGAAGACCAAGACTGGGTGCGCCTGACCCAGTCGCAATTTGCGCCGGTCGAAGTGACCCCCGATTTCTGGATCGTGCCCACCTGGCATGAGCCGCCCGAACAGGCCAGGCAGATCATTCGACTCGACCCAGGCCTGGCTTTTGGCACCGGCACCCACCCGACCACCCGCATGTGCCTGCGCTGGATTGCACAGCATGACGTGCAGGGGCAGCGTGTGCTCGATTACGGTTGCGGCTCGGGCATCCTGGCCATTGGCGCAGCCAAATATGGTGCCACCGAGATCGATGCAGTGGACATCGACGAAGCGGCTGTGACGTCCACCGAGTTGAATGCGCAGGCCAACGGCGTGCAGTTGAAGGCCGGTTTGCCAGACAAAGCGCAGGGCCAGTACAAGACCGTGCTGGCCAACATCCTGGCCACACCTTTGAAGGTGTTGGCGCCCCTGCTGTGTTCTTATGTGGCTCCTGGAGGCCATTTGGTTTTGGCCGGTATTCTTGAGCGGCAGGCCGAGGAACTCAAGGCCGCGTACGCCCCATGGGCTGTCCTCGAAGTGGCCGATACCCAAGAAGGTTGGATTTTGATGACGGCCAAGGCGGTGTCTCGGCCTGCTTGAGCCTGTCTACAATCGGTCCATGAACAGGATCACCCGCTGCCCTTCGTGCGCCATGGTTTATCAGCTGCCCGAGCTGCATTTGCATGCCGCCAAAGGCTGGTTGCGTTGCGGTGCCTGTGGCCATGCGTTTGACAGCACGGGGCTGGTGCTTCGCTGGGACCCTGCGTCAGCCGGTTCTCTTGTTTCGCCCGCAGTGCCTGATCTTGGTACGGGGGACAGTCCCTTATCCCCTTCGACTGAGGGGGTGCAACCCGTCGACTTGGTGGCCGACCCTGCGGACCGCATCTCGCTCGACAACTTATTGAAAAAAGAAGACCGCAGCTCGCCTGCCCACATCCGGCCTGCGCAAGCCGATCTGGCCGCTTTTGAAGATGCATTGTCCAGTTTTAAACCAGAGCCTGTGGCGTCTGAGCCCTTACCAAGCCCCCCAAAGGTCGTCAAAACACTGCCATCTAGGGCCTGGCTTGCTCCTTATGGGCTGCTGACCTTGGTTTTGCTGCTGGTGATTCAATGGGCCTATGTGCAAAGAGATGCGATTGCGGCTTCATGGCCTGACAGTGAACCCATGATTCGCCATGCGTGCGAGTCTTTCGGTTGCCAAGTCAGTCCGCTGCGCGATCCAGAGGGTATGGTCATCGACAGCGCCAGCCTGGTGCAACGCAGCGAGGACCATGTCCTGTCTTGGTCTGTGCGCAACACCACGCACCGTGTCTTGGGCATGACGGCCTTGGAGCTGAGTTTGATGGATCAAGAAGGCAAGTTGGTGCTGCGTACCGTGGTTTTGCCTGCGCAGGCTGGGGCGCAGCAAACCCTGTCTCCGGGGCAGTCCTGGTCGGGCAGTTTGAAAGTTCTGGTGTCCCCGGATATAGTTTTCAGCGATTACCGTGTGCTGAGTTTCTACCCTTGAATCGGGTCGATACGGTTTGAATTCGTGCAAAAAAAAGCCCGGCACTGTTGCCAGTGACGGGCTTTGTGGCTAGCGCCTGAACTGTGAATCAGGGCTTGGCGGCCGTAGGAAACGGCCACGCAGCTTGAGGATTCAGAGTCGTTTGAGCAGCCGGGGCAGCGGGTGCTTTGGATGCCTTCTTTGCTGCTGGTTTTTTGGCCGCTTTTTTCACAACCGCTTTTTTGGCAGCAGGCTTTTTGGCAGCAGTTTTCTTGGCTGCTGCTTTTTTGGCCGGTGCTGCTTTTTTGGCGGGAGCAGCTTTTTTCGCTGCTGCTTTTTTGGCCGGTGCTGCTTTTTTCGCTGCTGGCTTTTTGGCTGCTACTGCTTTTTTGGCAGGAGCGGCTTTCTTTGCTGGAGCAGCTTTTTTGGCGGCGGGTTTCTTGGCTGCGGCTACTTTTTTAGCTGGAGCCGCTTTCTTGGCCGGTGCGGCCTTTTTTGCTGGAGCAGCTTTTGTTGCTGCTGCTTTTTTTGCAGTTGCCATGATTTTCTCCTTGATCAAGTTGAGAACTCAACGGAAAGGGAACGCTTGGTGCTTGTTGGATTGCACAAAGCGATCCATGGCGCTGGGGGAATCCCCAACGCCATGAACGCGGAAAAGCCACAACGCCCAAAGTCGTGAGACTTTGCAGCGTGTGGCTCGAAGAGGTTGGACATGAGATAGGAGGTCAGAAAATCAATCCCAGGACAAAGCCCCGCCAGTTTGGTATTCGATGACCCGGGTTTCAAAGAAATTGCGTTCTTTTTTCAGGTCGATCATCTCGCTCATCCAGGGGAAGGGGTTCTCTTCGTTGGGGAAAAGAGCCTCCAGGCCGATCTGAGTGGCACGGCGGTTGGCAATGTAGCGAAGATAACCTTTGAACATGGATGCGTTCATGCCCAAGACGCCGCGGGGCATAGTGTCTTCTGCGTACTGGTATTCCAATTCAACTGCTTTGAGGAACAGGTCCTTGATTTCGGCTTTGAATTCGTTGGTCCACAGCTGTGGATTTTCGAATTTGATGGTGTTGATCATGTCGATGCCGAAGTTGCAGTGCATGGACTCATCACGCAGGATGTATTGGTACTGCTCTGCAGCACCGGTCATCTTGTTTTGGCGACCCAGAGCCAAGATT
>CAJBLW010000445.1 GCA_903953985.1 uncultured Burkholderiales bacterium | reverse complement strand
GGTAGATCGCCGGGGTATGGCCAGCGCGCGCTCATGAACGCGGTCCCGTCCAACCCGGGTGTGCTTTGAGTTGCCGGACGAGCGGCCCCAATTGCGGGTCGGTGTAGCCCGTTTTTTCTGCCCAGATCACCACGGGCTCTGCCGCCCGGGGCTGTGCAAGCGCCAGCGCAGCTTGCACAAACAGGAGAGCATCAGGGGGTTCTTTTTGCAGCTGCCAGTTTTCAATGGAAAGGGCCAGGCCCGCTGCCATGTCTTGACCATAGGCGATCTGGTAAATCAATTTTGGACGCTCAATCAGCGACTCCTGCCGCAGCGCTTGTGCTTTCAAACGCGCAGCCATCTGGCTGGCCAATCGGTTTTCATCGGCGTCTTTCAGACCGCGACAGGCCAGCAGGGCCTGCATGAGCAGCGCATCGGTGAGGCTGCCCAAGTCGCGCTGGTTCATGGCCACGGACTTGGCCTGAATGAAGAGGCCTTGTTGATTGAGCAACTCGGCCAGCGAGAGCCTGAGCAGGTGGGACTGCGCGCTGACCTTGAGCCGATCGCTCCAAACGGCGATGGCCAGCGCAGGCTGTCCAGCAACGCGGTGTGCTTCGCCCAGGTGAAAGCCCAACCAATCTTGGGAGGATGCGTCTTGGTAATTGGGCGAGCGGACAGCCCGGCGCAGCATTTGCACGGCCACCAAGGGTTGTCCGGTGCGGTAGAGCAAAACAGCGCGGTAAACATCGGCTTCTTCTGCGCCGAGCAAACGCTGCATCTCTTGCGTGTCTTGCTGTGCGGAGGTCATGTCGGCCAGCAGCAAATGAAGGGCAAAGCGCCAAGACCAAAACTCGGCACGACGTGGCGCCAAGGCAATGGCCCGGTCGATGTCTTTCAAGCCCGCATCGAATGCGTGAAAGCCCTGCTTGACCAACCCTCGCAAAAAAAGGCCGTCGGCAGGCAAGTCTTCGGCCTGCCACCAAGGCTGCAAAGCCGCTTTGGCCGAGCCGAACCAACGCAAATCGCCCTCGGACAGACCCAAGGTGAACACGGCGCGGGCATAAGCCAGAGACGCGTTCAGGTCTTCGGGGCGCGCGCGCCAGTCCTTGTCCAATTGACGCAAGGCAGCCTGACGCCCCCCTTGACCATGCACCGAAGCGGCCAAGACAACGGCAGACGGGGCAGGCGAAAACCGCTCTTGGGCCCGAGCTGAATTGACCAACAACCCCTGGAGAAAAATCCAAGCAAGGCCCACTGACAAGCAAGCCTTGGCGAGTGCTTTTGCGTGTGTCTGGCGATTGTCCATGATCAACGTGTGCCTTTAATGTTTGCTGAGATTCTTTCGCGTCAGTTAACTCTGACGCGTGATTTTGGCGTTTTAAATCAACCTCATACCTACAAGGTGTTTCTATGAAAATCGTAATGACCGCTCTTGTTTCCGCTTTCATGCTGATGTCGGCTCCTTCCTTCGCTGGCAGCCATGGCGGTGGCAAGATGGACGACAAAAAAGTCGACTGCTCCAAAAAAGAAAATGAAAAGAATGCTGCCTGCGTCAAGAAGTAATCTTTCTGCAGCCCAGAAAAAACCCCTTCAAAGGGGTTTTTTTACGCCTTGAATCGCCCTGGGGCTATTCACTCAGGAGGCTGTGAACTTGTTTCTTTTTTGCCTGAAGTGCTTGTCTGTCTGGCAACTTCGGCTTTGCGAACAAATTGACCATGATGCCAAGGCATTGTCAGTCACCCATGACCAGGTTTATTCCACACCGTGGATGGACATCAGAGTTTTCATTCGATGAACAGCCAATTCGGGATGCTCAAAAAGGTTGGCCTCATCGGCCAATCGGAACAACTCTGCCAGATGTTGAATTGAACGTGTACTTTGCTGCCCGCCAATCATGCTGAAATGGCTTTGATGTCCGTTGAGCCAAGCCATGAAAACTACACCCGTTTTGTAGTAGCGCGTAGGCGCCATGAAAATATGGCGTGACAGGGGGACCGTTGGTCCCAGAATGGCGTGAAAAGTATCCAGCTTGCCTTCAGCCAGCGCCGCCAGTGCCGCACTGGCGGCTGGAGCAATCGCGTCGAATATGCCGAGCAGCGCGTCGCTTTGTCTGTTGACGATGTCGTCTCCAAAACCATCGCCCGCAATCAGTTCGGCATAGTTGAAGTCGTCACCGGTGTACATGCGCACGCCGACTGGTAGGCGCCGGCGCATTGCGATTTCCTTGTCTTTATCGAGCAATGAAATTTTGATGCCATCTACCTTTGCAGAGTGCGCCTGGATGATGCCCAAGGCGGTGTTCATGGCTTGCTCTAGATCAGCGCTGCCCCAGTAGCCCTTGAGCGCCGGGTCAAACATGTCGCCCAGCCAGTGAAGCACCACGGGTTGTTTGACCTGACTCAGAATTCGGTCGTAAACGCGCTCATAGTCTGCAGGACTCTTGGCCATACGCGCCAGTGCCCGACTGGCCATGATGATGAGTTTGCCCCCCAGCTTTTCAATCGCCTCCATCTGTGCTTCGTAGGCTGCAATGACTTCATCGACACTGGTGACATTCTCCAACACCAGATGATCTGTGCCACAGCCAGAGGCGACTTGCGATCCCGGCACATCCTGGGCTGCATCCAGTGTGCGGCGGATCAATTCCAATGAAGTCGGCCAGTCCAGACCCATCCCACGCTGCGCGGTGTCCATGGCCTCGGCCACCCCCAGGCCCAAAGACCACAAGTGGCGTCTGTAGGCAATGGTGGCATCCCAATCCACCGCACATTGAAGCCAAGGGTCCACCGCGGCCAGTGGATCGGGCACCACATGTGCTGCCGAGTAAGCCATGCGGTTGAATGGCTTACGGGACTTGGGTTTTAAAGGTACGCTGCCGCGAAGCTTGTAGGTTTCCAGGCTGGCGTTAGCCGTTGGCAGATTCAAAATCAAGGGCACAGCTTCGCCTTTTGGTGAGGGTGTAAACGAGGTTTGAAAAGGCCGAGCATCAAACGTCCAGGCCGCTTTGCCAAGGCTGTTGAGCGTTGGCGTTCATGGGGCAGGTGAGAGCCCGGCAGCTTTGACCAGCACTGCGTTGCTTTTGATTTCATCGCGTATGTAGGCGTCAAATTGATCGGGTTTCATGGTCCAGGCATCAGCGCCCAAGGTGACAAAACGCTCTTTGACTTCGGCAGTTGCCAAGGCCTTAACGACCTCTTCATTCAGTCGGTTGACGATGTCTTTGGGCGTTTTTCCAGGGACCATCATGCCAATCCAAAAATTGAATTCTGAGCCAGGAACGCCGGCTTCTGCAGTGGTCGGCACTTGCGGCAAAGCACTGGCACGCTTGGATGAGCCAACGGCCAATGGGACCAATTGACCGCTTCGAATTTGACCAATGACGGGCGCTATGGGTGAAAAATAGTAATCAACACGACCAGAGATGACTTCGGTCACCGCCTCGCCGGAACCCTTGAAAGGAATATTGGTGGCCTCGATCTTGGCAGCCAATTTGAATTTTTCAGCGTTCAGATGCGTCGCACTGCCTTGACCCGCAGACGCAAAATTCATTGCGCCTGGCTTCGCTCGGGCGGCACTTAGCAATTCTTGCAGCGTCTTGATGTTCTTGGCAGGCGACATGACCAGCACATTGGGTGTACTGGAAATCGGGGTCACACCTGCAAAGTCGGTCACTGTGTCAAACGGCAACTTGGCAAAGGTCGAAGGACTCACGGTGTGCGATGAGGAGTGGATCATGATGGTGTAACCATCGGGTGCAGCCGTGGCGACCACTTGCTGGCCAATGGTGCCGCTTGCGCCTCCACGGTTATCAATCACCAGAGCTTGCCCCATGCTCTGGCTCATCTTGTCTGAAATCGCGCGGGCAATGATGTCGGTTGTGCTGCCAGCAGCAAACGGCACGATCACGCGAATCGGTTTGTTGGGATAAGTCCCCTGTGCATTGGCGCTCCATGGGGCTAGCAACGCAAGGCAGGTCATGGATATCAGCGCGGTTCGTTGGCATGTTTTCATGTTGTCTCCAGAGGGTTGGCTTTATTCGACGCGGGTCACTTTATTTTGAGCTGCATGGTCACAGCGCCCGCATGGCAGAAAAGTCGGGCATCACGGTGCTGGCGTAGCCGGGTGCATCGAGCGAGGCGATGTGGAGCTGGCCTTCGCGGATGCGCAGGCGGGCAGCGCCGTGGCTGTGTTCGTACAGGTCGGGGTGGGCCTGGCAAAAGGCGGCTTGCTCGGCGGGTGGGCGCGATTGCAGGCCATTCACATAGTGGTGCCCATTGCGCTCGACGTGGGTCACGCCAATCAGGTTGACCAAGGCCAGGTCTTGTTGCACCGACAAACCGGCTTGCACCGTCAGGTCTTCGGCCGACATGAAATAGCGCCCTGGCGTGGACGCTTCTTGGTTCCAGGCGGCGCAGCGAGCGGCATTCAGCAGCGAGCGGTACACCCCTTTGCAGGTTTTGCTGGAGATGCCGGTGTAGCCCCGTTCGCGGGCCATCACAAAGGTGTCGAGCAGACCATCGGACTCGTCCACGATGACGGGCATGCCCAAGTCCAGTTTGTTCAGGTCCACATCCAGCGCGTGCAGGCGGTTGATCGGTTGTTCGATGAACAGGATGCTGGCTACCAACCGTTGCAGGGCGGGTTGGGCGCGCATGCGCGTGAGCAGTTCGAGCAGTTGCTCAGCGCTTTGGTATTGCTCGTTGCCGTCCAGGGTGGCGTGGTAGGGCTCGGGCAGGCTGTCCAGCACCGAGGCGATGGCGCACAGCCGGTCGATGTCGGCGTCGATGCGGCCGCTGACCTTGAGTTTGTAAAAGCGGTGGCCGTAGACCTGCAGCACTTCTTGCAAGGTTTCGGGCAG
>CAJBLW010000444.1 GCA_903953985.1 uncultured Burkholderiales bacterium | reverse complement strand
CCCACAAAGCAGGGGTGCCGCTGCTGGTCGATTCCACCCTCACCTCGCCCTGGCTCATCAAGCCTTTTGACCACGGGGCCGATCTGGTCTACCACTCGGCCACCAAGTTTTTGTCGGGCCACGGCACCGTAGTGGGCGGCGTGGTGGTCGATGGCGGCAGTTTTGACTGGGACCAATCGGGGAAATTTGCCGAGCTGAGCCAAGCCTATGAAGGCTTTCACAACATGGTGTTCAGCGAAGAAAGCACGGTGGGTGCCTTTTTGCTGCGCGCCCGGCGCGAAGGCCTGCGCGACTTCGGCGCCTGCATGAGCCCGCACACCGCCTGGCTGATTTTGCAAGGCATCGAGACCCTGCCGCTGCGCATGGCCCGCCACATGGAAAACACCGCCAAAGTGGTCGAGTTTTTGGCCGCGCACCCGCTGGTCAGCCGCGTGGGCCACCCCTTGCTGGAGAGCCACCCCTCGCACGCTTTGGCGCAAAAACTCTTGCCACGCGGCGCGGGCTCGGTGTTCAGCTTCGACATCAAGGGCAGCCGAACCCAAGGCCAAAAGTTCATCGAAACCCTCAAAGTCTTCAGCCACCTGGCCAATGTGGGCGACTGCCGCAGCCTGGTGATCCACCCGGCCAGCACCACGCATTTCCGCATGAGCGACGAGGCTCTGGGAGCCAGCGGCATTGGCCCGGGCACGATCAGGCTGTCGATTGGTCTGGAAGACCCAGCTGATTTGATTGACGATCTGAAAAAAGCCCTCAAGGCCGCTGAAAAGACCTCATGACCATGTTCATCCGCGCCTACCAAACCTCCGACGAAGCCGACGTGGTGGCTTTGTGGCAAGCCTGCGACTTGACCCGCCCCTGGAACGACCCCCACAAAGACATCGCCCGCAAGCTGCAGGTGCGTCCGGACCTGTTTTTGGTGGGTGAAGTGCAAGGCCGCTTGATGGCCAGCGCCATGTTCGGCTACGAAGGCCATCGCGGCTGGGTCAACTACCTGGCCATCTCGCCAGACCACCAACGACAAGGCCACGCCAAGGCCATGATGCAGCACGGCGAAGCCCTATTGCTCGCATCGGGTTGCCCCAAAATCAATTTGCAAGTGCGTGCCAGCAACGCCCAAGTGCTGGCTTTTTACCAATCTCTGGGCTATCAGGACGACCAAGTCGTCAGCATGGGCAAACGCCTGATCCCGGACCATTGAACACCCCAAAACCATGCACATCCAACTGCCCACACACCCGCTGTACGCCTACACCGGCGGCAAGCCCTTCAACCCCGCGCAGCCCACCGCCGTGTTCATCCACGGCGTGCTCAACGACCACAGCGTCTGGATTTTGCAAACCCGCTACATGGCGCACCACGGCTGGAACGTGCTGGCCATTGACCTGCCGGGGCACTGCAAAAGCGAAGGCACACCGCCCCAAAGCGTGGAAGAAGCCGCCGACACCGTCATCGCCTTGCTCGATGCACTGAAGATCGAAAAAGCCGCGTTGATCGGCCACAGCTTTGGCTCGCTCATCGCGCTCGAAGCCACCGCCCGAGACGCGGCATCGCACCCGGGGCGCATCAGCCACCTGGTGATGGTGGGCACGGCCTACCCCATGCGCGTGTCGCCCGCCCTGCTCGAACAGTCGATCAGCGCCCCGTTCAAGGCGATTGACATGGTCAACAGTTTTTCGCATTCCACGTTAGCCCCACCGCCTTCGGCCTTGGGCCCCGGCACCTGGCTTTATGGCGGCAGCAAGGCGCTGATGCGCCGCGTGCTGGCCAGCAACACACAAGTCAACGTGTTCCACACCGGCTTCAAGGCCTGCGACGACTACCGTGGTGCAGAAGCCGCCATGCCGCAAGTGGCCTGCCCCACCCTGTTTGTGCTGGGCAACGCCGACCAGATGACGCCGCCCAAGGCCGCACAAAGCCTGATTGACATTTGCCCAAAGGCCAAAGTGGTCAAGCTGCCCGCAGGCCATTCACTCATGAACGAAGCACCCGATGGCGTGTTGCAAGCTCTCAAGGATTTTTTGAAACCGTGAGCTGAACGGCCATTCGCGCACAAGGGTGCGCTTTTTAAAACATGAACACACTGACTGCACACATCACCCCGCCCTTGTCGGCCGAGAGGGCCAAGCAAATAGCCCAATCGCTGGACCTGCGGGCCTTGCCGCGCGACTTTCTGGACAACCCGTACCCGGTCTATGTCGCGCTGCGCGAAGCCGAGCCTTTCAAGCGCATGCCCGATGGCTCGTATTTCCTGACACGCCACGCCGATTTGGTGGCGGTGTACCGAGACGCCAAAGTGTTCATCTCCGACAAGCAAGTCGAGTTCGGCCCCAAATACAACCACACACCTTTCAACCAGCCCCCTTACACCGCCACGGGCAGCGTGGCCCCGCTGTTCGAGCACCACACGAACAGCTTGGTCTTCAACGACCCACCGCTGCACACCCGGGTGCGCCGCCTGATCATGGGGGCGCTGACACGCCGCGCCATTGAAGCCATGGAGCCGGGTTTGGTCCTGCTGGTGGACACCCTACTGGACAAAATAGAGGCAAAAGGCGGCGGCGACCTGATCGAAGACTTTGCCTCGGCTATTCCCGTCGAAATCATCGGCAATTTGCTGGATGTGCCACACGCCGACCGCGAACCGCTGCGGAGCTGGTCGCTGGCCATTTTGGGCGCGCTGGAGCCGTCCCTCACGTCGGAGCAAGAAGCTCTGGGCAACCGCAGCGTGAACGAGTTTCTGGACTCCCTGCGCGAGCTGGTGGCAAAGCGCCGCCAACACCCTGGCGACCCTGAGCACGATGTGCTCACCCGGCTGATCCAAGGT
>CAJBLW010000443.1 GCA_903953985.1 uncultured Burkholderiales bacterium | reverse complement strand
GTACGCAAACGCGATCTTCAGGGGCTCAGGCTTGGCCGCAGCGGGTGCTTCAGCTTTGGGAGCTTCTTCTTTTTTGCCACAGCCGACCAGTGCGGCGGCGGCCACAGCAGTCAGGGCCACCATCTTGACGATGGAGCGCTTGGAGAGGTCTGTCATGTCAGTTCCTTTAGAACAGGGTTACGGGGGATTGGAAAAAAAGCAATTATGAACCGGGATAAAAGGGCTTGCCCAACGAGGCTGGCATGTTCACGCGAATCCAGGTGGGGTTGCGCGAGATCAGGGCCAGCACCACGATGGTGGCGATATAGGGCAGTGCCGTGAGCAACTGGCTGGACACTTGCACGCCCACACCCTGCAAATGGAACTGCAGCATGGTCACACCCCCAAACAAGTAAGACCCAAGCAATACGCGTGCCGGACGCCAAGTGGCAAATGTGGTCAAGGCCAGCGCGATCCAGCCCTTGCCCGCCACCATGCCCTCAACCCACAGCGGGGTGTAGATCACCGAGATGTAGGCCCCTGCCAAGCCACAAAGAGCCCCCCCCGCCACCACCGCTGCCAGGCGGATGCGGCGCACCGGATAACCCAAGGCGTGCGCCGATGTGGGCGATTCACCGACGGCGCGCAGCACCAAACCGGTGCGACTTCGATACAGAAACCAAATCAGACCCAGCACCAACAATATGGCGCCGTACACCAGCGGGTGTTGTTTAAAAAACGCTGGCCCCAACAAAGGAATATCGGCCAGATAGGGCACCGCAAATTGGGGCCGATCGGGCAGCTTTTCTTTCACATAGCCAATGCCGACAAAGGCCGAAAAACCCACACCAAACAAACTCAGCGCCAGACCCGTGGCGTACTGGTTGGTGTTCAGCCAAATCACCAGCACCCCAAAAATGGCCGCCAGCAGCGCGCCCGCGGCCATGCCCGCGACAAAGCCCAGCCAGTCGTTGCCGGTGTGCACCACGGCCGCAAAACCGGCAATCGCTGCGCACAGCATCAGGCCCTCGGCCCCCAGGTTCACCACCCCGGCTTTTTCATTGATCAGCAACCCCAAAGCGGCAATGGCCAGCACGGTACCCGCGTTCAAAGTGGCGGCAACCAGCAATGCATAAGACTCCATCACACGCCCCCTTTCGTTGGCCCTGAACGGTGGGCAGCCACCCAGCGCAAGCGGTACGCCACCAGCGTGTCACATGCCAACAAACAAAACAACAGCAAACCCTGGAACACGCCCGTGATCGACTTGGGCAGACCCAGGCGCGATTGCGCGAGTTCCCCGCCGATGTAGAACATGCTCATCAGCACCGCCGACAGCACCATGCCCGCCGGGTGCAAACGCCCGACAAAAGCCACGATGATCGCGGCAAACCCGTAGCCCGCAGGCACATAAGGCGTGAGCTGCCCGATGGGCCCAGCCACTTCCAAAGCGCCCGCCAAGCCCGCCGTACCGCCCGACGTGAGCAACGCCACCCACAGCGCCTTGCGCGAAGAAAATCCGGCATAGCGCGCTGCCGCCGGGGCCAAGCCGCCGACCTGTTGGGCAAAACCCGCCCGGGTGCGAAACAAAAACACCCAAAGAAAGCCCGCCCCCACCAGCGCCATCAACAACCCGACACTCACGCGCGAGCCGTCCATCAGACGCGGGATCTGCGTGACCGCCTCAAAGGTTTTGGATTGCGGAAAGTTAAAACCCGCCGGATCCTTCCAGGGGCCATAGACCAAATAGCTCAACACCATGTCGGCCACATACACCAGCATCAGGCTGACGAGAATTTCATTGGCATTGAAGCGGTCGCGCAGCAGTGCGGTGAGGCCCGCCCAGAGCATGCCGCCCAACACCCCCGCCAACAGCACCGCCAGCACAATCCAGCGGCCCGTGTCTTTGTCCGCCAGCAGCGCCATGCCCCCGGCACACACCGCGCCAATGACAAACTGCCCCTCAGCCCCGATGTTCCAAACGTTGGACCGGAAGCACACCGACAAACCCAGCGCGATGATGAGCAAAGGCGTGGCCTTGACCATCAGTTCGCCTAAGGCATAGCCACTTTTAATGGGCTCCCAAAAGAACATTTGCAAACCGCGCACCGGGTCTTTGCCCAGCGCCATGAACAGCGCCACACCCAGCAACACCGTGAGCACAAGCGCCAGCACGGGCGAGGCATAAGTCCACAGGCGCGAGGGCTGGGGCCGCATTTCAAGCTTGAGCATGCTGCACCTCCTGGGTTTGATCATCGGCTTGGGCATCGGGCCACAGGCCACTCATCCACTCGCCAATGCGTTCCACCGTGGCCTCGGCCCGCGCCACCGAAGGCGTCAAACGGCCCTTGGCGATCACATGCAAACGGTCAGACAACTCGAACAATACGTCCAACTCCTCACTCACCACCAGCACCGCACAACCCGCATCGCGCAGCGCCAAACTCTCGGCGCGAATCTGCGCCGCTGCCCCCACATCCACGCCCCAAGTGGGTTGCGAGACGATGAGCAGCTTGGGAGCCG
>CAJBLW010000442.1 GCA_903953985.1 uncultured Burkholderiales bacterium | reverse complement strand
TGGTTGTTTGAAGGGGCTTACCGTTTATTTTTGCCGATGCGCCCACGCTTGCAAAAGTGGGTGCGGCGCTGGTCTGGAGAGGAGAAGGCGTGATGAAGATGCGATATGTTTCGGCCTTGGTGCCGGTTTGTCTGAGCTGGGTGGTCTGGCTCAGTGGGCCTGTTGCGCTTGCCCAAACGGCCAAACACGTGGCCGAGAAGCTTGCCGATAAGGCCGCCGAAAAAGCCGCCGACAGGGTGGCTTTGGGCGAATGGGCGATTGACCGCACCGAAGTCACCATCGGCCAGTTTGAGCGCTATGTGCGCGCTACCGGCACCGTGACCCGGGCTGAAAAAGAAGGCGGTGGATTTGAGTATGTGGGCGGATGGGTACGCCGTCCCGGCTGGTCTTGGCGCCAACCCGATGGCGTTCCTGCAAGTTCTGATTTGCCAGCTGTGCACCTGGACTTTACCGAGGCGCAGGCTTACTGCCGCTGGGCAGGGGGCCGCTTGCCCACAGGCGCGGAATGGCAAAAGGCGGGGTTCACCGAGTTGCGTGACAACCCCCCAGCGCCTTGGGTGAAAGGCAAAACTTATCCCTGGAGCACGGGTGACAGCCCGCAAGGCGCCAACACCAGCGACCCTGACCCCTGGCCCCGCGCCGCACCTGCGGGTGCCACGCGCCAAGGCGTGAACGGCTTGTACGACATGGGCGCCAATGTGTGGGAGTGGACCACCGATGAGCAGGGCGGCCAGCGGCGCACCGTGGGTGGTTCCTGGTGGTACGGCGCGTTCAACATGAAGGCCGATGTGCAGGCTTTCAAAGCCGCTGACGTTTATGTGGTCTACCTCGGCTTTCGCTGCGCTTATGACCTCTCGCGAAAAGGCGCCAATCCGAGCAAGACACCCTCATGATGCATTCCTTGCCTGAGGGTTACCGTGCTTTGGTGTTCGGCGCCAGTGGCGCCATCGGCCAAGCCTTTGTCCAAGTGTTGCAAAGTGACCCACGCTGCGCCAAGGTGTCCGGCGTTTCGCGTCTAAGCGTGCCCGGCTTTGATTTGCTCGACGAGTCCAGCATGGTCGCTTGTGTGCAGGTTTTGGCCGCGCAGGGGCCTTTTCATTTGGTGCTGGACGCCACAGGTGCGCTCACTGTGAACGGGCGTGGCCCCGAAAAACGGTTGGACGAGCTGGACGCGACGCATTTGCTCAACGCGATGCACCTGAACGCTGTGGGCCCCGGCCTCTTGCTCAAGCACTTCGCGCCCTTGCTGGCCTCTGGCCAGCGGGTGATCTGGGGCAAGTTGTCGGCGCGGGTGGGCAGCATCGAAGACAACCGCAAAGGCGGTTGGTACGGTTACCGGGCGGCCAAGGCGGCACTCAACATGTTGCTGCAAACAGCGTCCATCGAAATCGCGCGGCGCAGACCATTGGCGGTGGTGGCCGCTTTACAGCCGGGCACGGTGCAATCGGCATTGAGTCAGCCCTTTGTGGGCCAGGATGCCCTGCGTCCCGTAGACGCAGCGCAGCGCTTGCTCTTGGTGCTGGATGCTTTGCAACCCACCGGACGGGCGCAGTTTGTGGACCATCAGGGGCAGCACATCCCTTGGTGATGCGCCCAAACATAGGGCGTTGATCAGCCGAGTGCCTTGGCAATCTTGTGGCGCGGCACCGTGGTTTTGGGGCACTGTCCCTTGGGCAGCTCAAACCACTGACGCACATCGATCTCCACGCCCACCCCATGCATGAAGTTGTAGATGGCTTTTTTCAGGCCCTGGCCCAGCAGGTCGTGGTCAATGCCCAGGGGCATGGGGGTGGGGTCGACAAAGCCCACATCATTCTTGGCAAATGTTCCTTCCGGCAGGGGCAAAAGCGTCACGCCGTAAGCCTCCGGATTTTTGCCTACCGGCGAATGCACGGTGCACACAAAGCGGTGGAAAAAGCCGCTGTGGATGCAGCCGTTTTCAAACAGCTGGCGCACGTATTCGAGCGCGTCCACCGTGTCCTGTATGGTCTGCGTGGGAAAGCCGTACATCAGGTACGCATGCACCATGACGCCTGCGTCGGCAAAGCCTTTGGTCACTTGCGCCACCTGCTCGACCGAGACGCCTTTTTTCATGAGGCTGAGCAAGCGGTCTGAAGCCACTTCTAGCCCGCCCGACATGGCGATGCAGCCGCTTTGCGCCAGCAGCTCGCACAGCTCGGGGGTGAAGGTTTTCTCAAAACGGATGTTGCCCCACCAGGATATTTGCACGCCCCGGCGCAGCAGTTCTTCGGCCAGGGCCTTGAGCGCTTTGGGCGGTGCGGCTTCGTCCACAAAGTGGAAGCCGGTCTGGCCCGTCTCGGCCACGATCTGCTCGATGCGGTCCACCAGCGTGCTGGCCTGCGCGGTTTCGTAGCGGCTGATGTAGTCCAGGCTCACGTCACAAAAGCTGCATTTTTTCCAGTAGCAGCCGTGCGCCACGGTGAGCTTGTTCCAGCGCCCGTCGCTCCACAGCCGGTTCATCGGGTTGAGCATGTCCAGCAAGGAAAGGTATTTGTGCAGCGGCAAACCGTCCCAAGTGGCCGTGCCCACCTCCTCAAACGGGATGTCGGGCTCTTGCATATTGATGTACTGCACCTGACCTGCGTCGTTGCGGATGAAGGTGCGTTGCAGGCGTTGCATGCTGCGCTGGCCTTGCAGGTGCTCGATCAGGCTCAGCAAAGGGCGCTCGCCGCCGTCGAGCGTGACGAAATCCACATGGTCAAACACGCGGGCGTCTTTGAGTTCGCGCAGCTCGGTGTTCACAAAGCCGCCGCCCAGGCCAATGCGGATGTGCGGGTGCGAGCGCTTGATGCACTGGGCGATGCGAAAGGCCGCATACACCGAGCCGGGGAAGGGCACCGACAGCAGCACCAGTGTGGGTTGATGCCGTTCGATCCCCGCCAGGGCCAGCTGTTCAAGTGTGGTGTCGATCAGGTTGGGCGGCTGCGCCAGTGCTACGGCCAGCGCGTCAAAGCTGGGCTGGCTGGCGGCCAGGCGCTCGGCGTAGCGCACGAATTCAAAGCCTTCGTCCACGGCATCGCGAAGCACATCGGCCAGGTCGTTCAGGTACAAAGTGGCCAAGTGCCGGGCGCGGTCGGTCTGGCCCAAAGCGCCAAAAGCCCAGCCAATCGGGTCGCCGGTGCCGTCGTCTTCATAGGCATCAAGTGCGGCA
>CAJBLW010000441.1 GCA_903953985.1 uncultured Burkholderiales bacterium | reverse complement strand
GTGTTGGGGTTCCAATTTTTTTTCCATGGCTGCAGTGTAAGAGAATCACCCATCTGAACTTCAACAAGGCCAGTGCTTTGACCTCGATCTTGACCACCTCCGCCCCCCCTGTACGTCCCTTGGTGCTGGGCTCGACCTCACCTTACAGGCGCGAACTGCTCGAGCGCCTGCGCATCCCTGTTGTTGTGAGCGCGCCCGGTGTGGACGAAACACCCCAACCGGGCGAAGCGCCACAGGCCTTGGCCCGACGGCTGGCCCTGGCCAAAGCCCGGGCAGTGGCGGCTTTGCACCCCGAGGCGGTGGTGATTGGCTCAGACCAAGTGGCCGATTTGGCGGGCCAACCACTGGGCAAACCGGGCGAGCACCTGCGTGCCGTGGCGCAGCTGCGCCAGATGCGCGGCCAGACGGTGATCTTTCAGACCGCGCTGGCCGTGGTCTGCCTGGCCAGCGGCTTTGAAGAAGTGGACTTGGCCGAGGTTCGGGTGGTGTTTCGCGAACTGAGCGACGACGAAATCGAGGCGTATTTGCAAGCCGAACAGCCCTACGACTGCGCTGGCAGCGCCAAAAGCGAAGGCTTGGGCATCGCACTGCTCGAATCCATCGACAACGATGACCCCACCGCCTTGATCGGACTGCCGCTGATCCGCACCGCTCGTTTGCTTCGCCAAGCCGGGGTAAAACTGCTGTGAACGCGCCTAAGCCACTCAAAGGTCGTCTGTTTTTAGTCCCCACGCCACTGGACTTTGGCTGCACCGAGCAATCCCCCATCACCGAAGTGCTGCCAGCCAACACCCTGGCCACCGCCGCAAGCATCCAGCATTGGGTGTGCGAGAACGCAAAGAGTACCCGCGCCTTCCTCAAGCGCGTGGGTCAAACGCATCCTCTGATCGCTCCCCTGTCCGAACAAAGCATCACCGAATTGCCCCGTCACGTCCACAAAAAAGGCGACCACCAATCCGGCTTTGACGGTAAACCACTGTTGGCCGCCGCCTTGCAGGGACACGATGTGGGACTGGTGAGCGAAGCGGGCATGCCCGCTGTGGCGGACCCGGGCAGTTCGGTGGTGCGGGCTGCCCACGATCTGGGCATAGGTGTGGTGCCGATGGTGGGTCCGGTGTCTTTGTTGCTGGCCTTGGCCGCCAGCGGCCTCAATGGCCAGAATTTCGCCTTTGTGGGTTACTTGCCGCAAGACGCGGCTGAGCGCGCTGTCCGCTTGAAACAACTGGAGTCGTTGGCGCTCAAAACCGGGCAAACCCAGTTGTGGATCGAAACCCCCTACCGCAACGCGGCCATGCTCAGCGGCCTGCTGCAGAGCCTGAACGCCAATACACGCCTGGCCATATCCAGTGGCTTGACGCTGCCGTCCGCCCATGTTCAGAGCCACACAGTCGCGCAATGGAAAAAGGGCCTTAAAGGCCCTGATGCTCACACCCCAGCGGTTTACGCCATTGGGCCTTGATCCAGCGCCTCAGCGCAAACCAGCGCCCGCCGTGCGCATGGTGCGCACGCTGCCCTCACCCACGGCCACGCCAAAACGCTTGACCAGTCGCTCGGCCACGTTTTCGCGCTGGGTGTAATCGATCACGTCAGGGGCCTTGACCACTTCACGAGCAACGCCATCCACACTGCCCAGGCTGTCGGCCAATCCCAGATCTACGGCCTGCTGGCCGCTCCAGAACAAGCCGCTGAACAACTCTGGCGTGGCTTTGAGCCGATCGCCTCGGCCTTTTTTGACCACATCGATGAATTGGGCGTGAATCTGGTTGAGCATGGCTTGGGCGTGTTGGCGTTGCGGCTGAGTTTGCGGACTGAAAGGGTCCAGAAAGCCCTTGTTCTCACCGGCCGTCATCAATCGACGTTCCACACCCAGCTTGTCCATGAGCCCGGTGAAGCCAAAACCGTCCATCAAAACCCCAATGCTGCCCACCAGACTGGCCTTGTCGACATAAATCTGGTCGGCTGCAGCGGCAATGTAGTAAGCCGCCGAAGCGCAAGACTCCTCGACCACAGCGTAAATAGGTTTGTTGTGCAGGGCGCGCAAACGCGTGATTTCATCGTTGATGAGACCTGCCTGCACTGGGCTGCCACCGGGCGAATTGATGAGCAAGACCAAGGCTTTTGAGCCCGGGTCTTCCAATGCCGTGCGCATGGACGACATGATGTTTTGCGCACTGGCTTCGGTGTCTGGGCCGATTTCACCTTGAATGGTGACCATGGCCGTGTGCGGAAAACTGGTGTGGTTTGCAGGTGAATTGAAACTGAAAGCCAGCCAGACCACGACGCCCAAAAAGAGCAACCAGGCCAAGCGCATTCCTAACTTCCACCTGCGCTGTGACTGTTGCTCCTTGAGGTTAGCAAAAGCCAGATCCGCCAAGGTTTTGCGGGCCCAGTTTTCGTCTACAGGATTGAGCACCGGGGCTTGGGCCTCCGGCAAAGCTTGGGCGGGGGCAGAGGCGGGCGCGGACGTGCTGTCCTGGGGGTCTTGCATGTTCAAAATTCAAGAGGTTTTAAGTTGTAGGCAGTATGCCAGTGAACCACGCCGTCAAGTTCGGAAAGGTCTATTTTGACCAGTCCACCCCGGCAGGGGCCGCCCGAACACGCGCCAGTATCCGGTTGGTACGCGGCGCCGTGCGTGGCACACATCAACCAACGCCCGGTATCGTCATAAAACCGGTCAGGCTGGTAATCCATCTCCATGGCCACATGGGTGCAGCGGTTCAGGTAGGCGTGAACCTGGTCTTGGTAACGGATGGCAAAGGCCCGGCAAGTCAGCCCGGCGTAAACGACGTCAAAAGGCACAGCCCGCCCACCATTGACCAGGTCGGCGCTGTTGCACAAAGGGACCATGGGCTCCATGAGCGCTCCTAGTTTCAAGCGTTTTCCAGCAACCAATCGTGCAATTCGCGCACGCTGTGCGCTACATGGCGCGGCTGCAGCACATGGAAGGCCTCGGGCTCGTGGGCCCCATAACTCACGCCCACACTGGCACACCCGGCATTCAGCGCCATTTGCAGGTCATGCGTGGTGTCACCAATCATCAAGGTCCGCTCGGGCGCTGCGCCAAATTCGCGCATCAACTCGTGCAGCATCAAGGGGTTGGGCTTGCCCGCAGTCTCATCGGCCGTGCGCGAGCCATCGAACACGCCGCGCAATTCGACCGCCTGTAAGGACTCATTTAGGCCGTGACGACTTTTGCCGGTAGCCACCGTCAGCCAGTGGTGCCGGGCTTTGAGGGCGTCCAACAAATCCAGCACGCCTTCAAACAGGCTGATGTCGTGCTGGTGCTGCAGGTAATGGTGGCGATAGCGCTCCCCCAGGGCAGGGTATTTGTCCTTGGGTACATCGGGCGCGGCATGGGCCAGCGCAGGCAAGAGCGACATGCCGATCACATAAGAAGCGACTTCGCGGGTGGGCTCTTGTCCGCCCACATCCACCACGGCGCGCTGGATGCAGCGGGTGATCAGGGCGGTGGAGTCGAACAGCGTTCCATCCCAATCGAAAGCGATCAGGTCAAACTGGCGGGGTCTGGTGTTGGGCATGGTCGATGTAGGCTTTCAATTCGGAGGGTAAATCGGCTTGCAGGGCCACACGCTCGTCCGTCACCGGGTGGTTGAACTGCAAGCGCCAGGCGTGCAAAAACATGCGTTTGAGGCCCGCACGGGCCACAGACTTGAGCAACTGGCGATTCCACTCGAAATCACCGTATTTGTCATCGCCCGCAATCGGGTGTCCTTGCGACGCCAGGTGCACCCGAATCTGGTGGGTGCGACCGGTCTTGATGGTCACCTCCAGCAGCGTGGCGCCCTGCAGGCGTTGCGCCACCTTGACCAGGGTGATCGACCGCAGGCCGTCAGGGTCTTCGGGTGTGGTCACCCGCACGCGGCGTTCGCCGTCGGGCAAAAGGAACTTGTGCAAAGGCTGGTCAATCACCTTCAGTTTGGCAGGCCAGTCGCCTTTGACCAGCGCCAGATAAGTTTTGTCGGTCTCGCGCTCGCGAAACTGGTCTTGCAAGTGTTTCAAGGCGCTGCGCTTTTTGGCCACCAGCAAAATACCGCTGGTGTCGCGGTCCAGTCGGTGCACCAGTTCCAGCAATTTGGCCTCTGGGCGCGCCTGGCGCAGTTGCTCGATCACGCCAAAGCTCACGCCCGAGCCGCCGTGCACCGCCACCCCGGACGGTTTGTCGATGGCCATCAGGCTGTCGTCTTCAAATAGGGAGGGGAATTCGCGCCCCGGCGCTGGGCGCTCGGCTTTTTCGGCGACTTTTTCAGAAATCCGCACGGGCGGCAGACGCACTTCGTCGCCGTTCTCGACCCGGGTCTCGGCCGAGGCACGGCCCTTGTTGATGCGCACCTCGCCGCTGCGGATGATGCGGTAGACGTGGGTTTTGGGCACGCCCTTCAAGTGACGCATCAAAAAGTTGTCCAATCGTTGACCGGCCGACTCTTCGTCCACCAACAACCATTTGACGGCGGGCGTCGCAGCATCGGACTTGACCCGTATAATGTGATTCACTGGCAATTGGCTGTAAGTGGTTGATTCAAATGGAAATGAATTCCCGTAAAGCTGGAGTTTAGTTCACCCCCACCGCACCAAACCAGATGGTCGATGCCACCCCCGGCACGATTTGCAGACTGAAGGCCAACGCCAACAGGGGCAAAACGCCCCGGAGGTTGAGCCGACGCCCTGAAAACCCAGATAAGGAATACCCCAAGTTCAGCAGCCCAGTGGGCTGCTGAGCGGATCAAAGCGAGATGGTTGTGTTGTTCGGAACTTTGTTGATGTACTTGGAACGGCTCACGAAGCCATGTCCCATCGTCATGCTTGGTGCCCGGCAGTTTGTCTTGGACACCGGGGGAAGCCCCCGGCAGTGGACGAATATTTGCACGCCTTTTGCCTCGCCCCATCCACGCGCCACGATCCCCACTCCTGTGCTCACGCGCAGCTGAATGGCGATCAACCTCGGCAATTCCCTTCGTTTCAGGCGTCAGTTCAGGCAACGTGGGCTTCGCGGTTCCCAAAAACCCGAAGCCGGTTGTGTAAACAGGTTTTCGCGCGCAGACATTTTCCTGCACCGAAGCCAAGCTGACAAGAAAAGGAACGCATCATGAAACGGATGCTGATCAACGCCACGCAAGCTGAAGAGCGCCGCTTGGCTATCGTCGATGGACAAAAACTCCTCGACTACGAAATCGAAATTGAAGGCCGTGAACAGCGCAAGGGCAACATCTACCAAGCGGTGGTAACCCGGGTCGAGCCTTCGCTCGAAGCCTGCTTCGTGGACTACGGTGAAGACCGTCACGGCTTTTTGCCGTTCAAGGAAATCTCACGCCAATATTTTGCTGAAGGCGTGTCCGTCAGCCAAGCCCGCATCCAAGACGTCATCAAAGAAGGCCAGTCCCTCTTGGTGCAGGTCGAAAAAGAAGAGCGCGGCAACAAAGGTGCGGCTCTGACCACCTTCGTCAGTCTGGCGGGTCGCTACGTGGTGCTCATGCCCAACAACCCCCGTGGCGGTGGCGTTAGCCGTCGCATCGAAGGTGATGACCGCGCCGAACTCAAAGAGGCGATGGACCAACTGGAATACCCCAAGGGCATGTCCATCATCGCCCGCACCGCAGGCATCGGCCGCTCCGCGCCCGAGCTGCAGTGGGACCTGAACTACTTGCTCAAGCTGTGGACTGCCATTGACGGCGCTGCTCAGGGCAAAGGCGCTTTCCTGATTTACCAGGAATCCTCGCTGGTCATCCGCGCGATTCGTGACTCTTTCAACAACGACATCGGCGACATCCTGATCGACACCGACGACATCTACGACCAGGCTCAGCAGTTCATGAGCCACGTCATGCCAGAGTTCGCGCCACGCGTAAAACGCTACCGCGACGACGCGCCACTCTTCAGCCGCTTTCAGATCGAGCATCAGATCGAATCGGCCTATGCCCGCACAGTGCAACTGCCCTCGGGTGGCGCCATCGTGATCGACCACACCGAAGCCTTGGTGTCGGTGGACGTGAACTCGGCCCGCGCCATCAAGGGCGGCGACATCGAAGAAACCGCCACCCGCACCAACCTGGAAGCTGCTGACGAAGTGGCCCGCCAGATGCGCCTGCGCGATTTGGGTGGTCTGATCGTGATCGACTTCATCGACATGGAAGAGTCCAAGAACCGCCGCGAGGTAGAAAACCGCCTGCGCGATGCACTGCGCCAGGACCGCGCCCGCGTGCAGTTCGGCTCGATCAGCAAGTTCGGCCTGCTGGAAATGAGCCGCCAGCGCTTGAAGCCTGCATTGAGTGAAGGTGCCTCGATCCCTTGCCCTCGCTGCGGCGGTGCAGGCCACATCCGCGACACCGAGAGCTCAGCGTTGCAGATCCTGCGCATCATCCAAGAAGAGTCCATGAAGGACAACAGCGCCGCTGTGCACGCCCAAGTGCCGGTTGAAGTGGCGTCTTTCCTGCTCAACGAAAAGCGCTCCGAAATCGCCAAGATCGAATTGCAACAGCGCATCAACGTGCTGCTGGTGCCCAACAAGTCGCTGGAAACGCCGCATTACAAGCTTGAGCGCTTGAAGCACGACGACCCACGCTTGGACCGCATTGAAGCCAGCTACAAGATGGCCGAAGAGATCGAAGACGCGACCACCGTGACGCGACGCTCGCAAGAGCCCACCAACAAGCAAACACCGGTCATCAAGGGTGTTCTGCCCGATGCACCCGCGCCCGTGGCCCCCCCCAAGCCCGAAGCCCCCGTGGTTGCGGCCAAGCCGGTGGCCAAAGCCGCTGCAGCAGCCCCTGTTGCAGCACCGGCAACAGCCGCTTCGGGTGGTTTTTTTGGCTGGTTGAAAAACCTGTTCGGCGGCGCTGCGGCCGAGCCTGTGGCCGCACCTGCGGTCAAGCAAGACGAGAAAGCCCGCGAAGGCCGTCGTGACGGCGAGCGCCGTGAAGGTGGTCGCGAGGGTGGCCGCGAATCAGGCCGTGATGGCCGCCGTGGCGGTCGTGATGGCCGCCGTGGTGAGCGCGGCGAAGGCGCGGCCGGCGAAGTCCGCGCCCCCCGTGAAGGAGGCCGTCGTAATGAAGGCCGAATCGAAGGCCGTGAAGGCGAAGCCCGTCCTCCACGCGGTGACCGTGCCGAACGCAGTGAGCGCTCAGAGCGTGGCGAACGCACGGAGCGTGGTGAACGCGGTGAGCGCAGCGAGCGCCCAAACGGTGATCGCCCTGCCCGTGAAGGACGCCGCGATGGCCGCTCGAGCCCACGCGGTGACAACCCGGCTGAAGGTCAGCGCACCGACAGCCTGAGCGAAGGCCATAGCGATGCCCAACCCGAGTTGAATTCAGAAGGCATCGAAGTGCGCACAGAGCGCGCCCCACGCGAAGGCCGTGACGGTCGCCGTGAACGTGGTGAGCGCGGGGGTGAAGGCCGCCGTGAACGTGGCGAGCGCCCTGAGCGCCGCACGAGCGAAGCCACCGATGCAAGCACGCCTGAATCGACCGTGAGTCAAGACGCGACGGCCGACAGCAACGCCGCAGCCGAAGGCTCCAGCGCAGCTGAAAACAGCGAGCGCCGTGAACGTCGATCGCGCGACCGCTACGGCCGCGACCGCCGTGAACGCGCTGGCGAAACACGTCAGGACACAGCAGGTGAGCCAGTCCCCACTGAAGACACCGCCGAGCCAAGCCGTTTGAGCGCCGAAGCCCCGGCAGATGACCGCCCTGCCCCACGCTCTTATTTTGAGCGTGCCCAGCAAGCCGCCGCCACATCGGCTCCAGCCTCGACGGCAGCAGCCCCTCAAGCCAGCCAGGAAACTGCAGCAGCGGCCGTCACGCCAGTAGCCGCCGTGGTTGAAGCTGTGGCGGCACCAGTGGCTGAGGCCGAGAGCACTGCGCCAACACAAGCCCCAGCAGCCCCAGTGGGCGCTGCTCCAGCGGCTGCCGTTGCCCCTGTGGCCACAGCCAGCAAGGCGCAGACCGCCAGCACGCCTCCAACCGAAGCCGCCAGCACGACCTTGCCTGCCGTGGCCAGCTACACGCTTCCCCTGGACAGTCTGCAGCAAGTCGCACAAAACTCGGGGCTGGTGTGGGTGAATTCGGACAGCGACAAAGTCGCCGCCGTGCAAGCCGCCATCGCGGCCGAGCCTACAGCCATGCGCGTGCCACGCGAGCGTCCACCTGCCGTGGTGGTGAACGAAGGCCCGCTGGTGTTGGTCGAAACCCGCAAAGACCTGAACTCACTCCAAGTGCCGTTCTGATTTGCACCAAGCGCGCGAAAGCGCCATGAAAAAACCGGGCTCAGGCCCGGTTTTTTTCTGCCTGTTCGCGCTTCAGTCCTTTGATACCTTTGCGGCTTCCTTCCAGGCAGCGGCCGCCGCCAGCGGATCCTGGCGCTGCTCGGCCAATTCGGCCAAGGCGATCCAGGCTTTGCGTTGAAGCATCGGAGTTTGCAGGTTTTTAACAGCCTGACCCAGCAGGCTTTGGGCCTTGCCCCACAGGCGCTGGCGCAAGCACAGCATGCCAGTCAGGTATTGCAGATGTGCGGCCCTCGGCCGCGACTGTTGTGCGCTTTCCATCCGGGACAACCAGACAAAGGCGTCCTCGGCTTCCAGGTCAGGCAAGCACGCCTCCAAGGCCTGAACCACGCGAAACAACTGCGCATCTGACCAAGTCGGGGGAGTGGCTTGCATGGGAATCCACAGTTCTTGCAGCCAAATTCGTGCCGTCCCGGCAGGGCCGCCGAGCTGCAACCAACGCAAGGCAGCCTCGGCCGCCACCAGAGGCATCAGCCTTTGACCAGGGGACAGGCCCTTCCAGACGCGCAGCAAGGCATCGGCATCATGTGTCTGATCCAACAATTCCAAAATGAGGCGGGTCACCAGACTCTCGGCTGCCTCCGGAGAAAACGCACGGTGCTTGGCCAACAAACTGGCGGTTTCCAGGGCCTGCGCTGGCTGACCTGCCAATCGGGCCGCCTTGAGCTGCAGCCTCATGGCCGCCATGCGACGACCCACAGCGGGGGGCAAGGCGCGGAGTCGGTCCAGACTGGCCTTGGCATCACGGTCGTCGAGAGACCACCTGGCAGCGCGCAGCTGAACGCCCTCGAGCAAGGTTTGGCGCTCGGCCCCAGAGCTCGCTTGCACCTGCGCCAGGGCTTGGTCCAAGTGCTGTTGCCTTTGGGCCCTGTCCTGCAAAGCGTGGCTGGCCTCAGCGGCCATGACATGGGCCAGCGAGCGCAAAGACACCGCATGGTCCAGCACGACACCCGAGGCCTGCAACAGGGTTTCTTTGGAAAGTGTCTCCTCGGCGGCCTTGCGTGCCCGCAAGTACCGCCCCGCCATCAAATGGCCCATCGAATCGAGCAAAGCCGCATGGCTGGCCCGCTCTTTTTGCTGCAGACGCCAGCGTTGCGCTCGTTTAGGCAAAGCCAAAAACGCTTCAAGTGCACGCTGCGCCAAAACCACCAAAAGCACCACTGACAAAACGACCAGAAAAGCAAGGTTCAGTGAAACGTCTATCCGATGCGGAAACAAAAACAACGTCACCGTCCCCTGGTTGTTACCTGCCAACCAGGCCCCTGCAGCCGCCAAGGCAAACAAGGTAATCAGCCACAAGGCAGCGCGCATCGGGTTTACCTTCCTGCCGCAGCGGTGTTCAGCGCTGTCAGCGAAGCTTCGATGCGCGGCAACTCGGCCGTGCGTACCTGCTCGCTGGTTTGTTCCAGCAACTGCAGCAACTGGGTGGTTCGCCGCGATTGGGGCTCAGCATAGCGACGCACCAACACAGCAGCGGCCCCCAAATCATTGCGCACGCCCTCTTTTTGCCGCGCCAGCAAGCCCAGGCGGGCATTGAGCATTTTGAGTTTGAGGTTTTCACGCAAGAAAAAAGCCTGTTCGGGCGAGATCAAAGCCGCCTCGGGCGCCTCAATACTGCTGACCCGCACCAAACTCTTGATCTGGTCGCCCATGCGTGTCAGGAAGGACATCCACCAAGTGGGCGGCGTTTGGGCACCCATGACTTCATCCTGCTGGCGGATCTGGCTTTGCGAGGCACGGGCGGTGTTGGCCAGTGTCAAACCTTCAACCAAAGCGACCCCATCGTCAAGTTTGACCATCAAACTGGGTATGTCAAAGGCGGGCAGATTTTTCAGGCGCTCCAGGTCATTTTCGAGGGCCCGCGACACGGGCGTCAGGCGCGGCTGGGCGGCACGCTGTACCCGTTTTTGGGCCGACTGCAAGGCCGCCAACAAAGGCTCGGTACTGCCCGTCATCTGGGCTTGCTGCTGAGCGAAGCGCAGGGCAGACTCGATGTCCACCACCAAAGTTTCATCGCGCGAGCGCGACAAGCTTTGCATCAAATCTTCCAGTTGGGTGCGTTGCAAGGCCACCTCGGACAGGCGAGCCTCCATGAGCGAGACGCGGGCGGTGCTGTCTTGAACCGTTTCCTGCGCCTGCTTTGCCCAGGTTTTGGCCTCCAATGCCTGCAAACCCGTATCGGCGCTTTGACGAGCCAATTGTTCCTGAATACGCGAAAGCTTTTGCCACAGCAGCAGCGACACCAGCAGGGCGATCACGGCAACAGCCCCCGCCAGGGCCACAAGCCAGCGGTAGTGCTGCGCTGACGTCAATGCCGTAGCCGTCTCAGGCACTGGCTGAGCCTTCGGTTCAGCTTGGAAGTCAGCGTTGTTAGGGGTGGTCATAACAGCGATTTTATCGACTGAGCTTGTGCGTCCACGCCCGCAGGCACCAGATCCACCCGCCCCCAACCCAACGGCAGCAGCCGCTGGGCAATGCGCGGGTGGGTGGCCAGCGCTCGCGCCTGCGACAAAGGCAGGTCATGGCAGACCTGCAAAAGGTGTTGTGCCGCCTCGGAACTGCTGAACAACCAAGCGCTGCCATCGCAGGCTGCCTGCCGCGCCAGGTTGAGTTGCGCAGGCGTCAACCGAGGAGCCAAGCGAGAGTAGGCAACCGTTTGCAGCACATGTACGCCGGCACCTTCCAGCTGCATCGCCAGCCAATCTCGTCCAGCCAACTCGCCCCCAGCGTCCGTCCCGCGCACAATCAACACGGAGGGCCTGGCAATGGAAGCGGCTACCGCCGCCTGAGTTCGCTCAGCCACCAAAGCCCACAAGGCTTCCGAATCGAACTGAGGCGCCCCCACGTCGGGCGAGTCGATCAGGCCCTCAGGCCAACCCGCCTCGAGCAAAGCGGTGCGGGTGCCCGGGCCGGTAGACCACGCACGGCATCCAGAAAAATCCAGGCCCATCGGCCGTGTCGCCATGAAAAAACGCACTGCATTTGCACTGACAAACATCACCGCCAAATGACCAGGCACCGCCTGCCAAGCCTGCACCAGCGCAGAAGTTTCTGGCAAGGCGGCAATCTCAATCAGGGGCAGGATGTCACACACCACGCCCCGCGCCTGCAAGGCCTCGGCCCAAGCCCGGGCCTCACGCTCGGGTCGGGTCACGATCACCCGCCAAGGGGCAGGGGCCAAAGAACCTGAAGACGCCAACGCCATGTCAGCGCCAGACCTCAATGTGCGCCGCCGTCGCGCAAAGCTTGCGCCACGCTCAGGCCCAGTGCCTCGGCGGCTAGCAGGCCATCGGTGCTGGCTTGCGCATCGGCCGTGACCAAGGTGGTCGCACCTTCCGGGTCACCCCAAGCCGCTTGCAGCTTGAGCACACCACCGTCCTCGATGGTGGCGTGCGCCGCCAAAGGCATGGAGCAGCTGCCGCCCATGGCGCGGCTCACCGCTCGCTCGGCCGCCACGCGCCGCCACGACGGCGCATCGGCCAGCGGCGCCAGCAGGGCGCGTAAATCGGCCCGGTCGCTGCGGATTTCAATGCCCAATGCGCCCTGCCCAGCGGCGGGCAGCATTTGATCGGTTTCAAAAATATGGCGAATCCGCTCGCTCATCTCCAGGCGCTTGAGGCCCGCAGCCGCCAGAACAATGCCCGCGTACTGGCCTTCGTCGAGTTTGCGCAGGCGGGTGTCCAGGTTGCCGCGCAGGGGCTCGATTTTCAGGTCGGGGCGCAAGGCTCGCAGCAGCACGGTGCGGCGCAGACTCGACGTGCCCACCACCGCACCCTGGGGCAAATCTTCCAGGCGGGCGTATTGCGGCGAGACCCAGGCGTCGCGCGGATCTTCGCGCTCCATCACGCAGGCCAGCTCAAAGCCCTCGGGCATGTCCATGGGCACGTCCTTGAGCGAATGCACCGCGATGTCGGCATGGCCCTCTTGCAGCGCCACTTCGAGTTCCTTGACAAACAGGCCTTTGCCACCGACCTTGGAAAGGCTGCGATCCAGAATTTGGTCGCCTTGGGTGGTCATACCCAGCAACTTGACATTGCATCCCAACCCCTCCAGCAAGGATTTGACATGTTCGGCTTGCCACAAAGCCAAACGGCTCTCACGGGTGGCGATGACGATGGCGGGCTGGGTGGTCTCGGTCACGGCAGGTTTCCTGAAAATATTTTGACCCCATTAAAATGAAATCAAGTGGTCATTTTGTCTTTGCCGTCGATGCTAGCATGGCATCAAGGGGCATTGACACCCCCCATTCACACGGCTGTGCAACCAATGCACCCGGACTTTCACATCCTCAGCCCCAGTACACGATGAAACAGGCCACGCCAGACCATGCCTTGCCCCCCGCCAAACCCGCCAGCAGCATCCGAGAAAAACGCGACAGCGAGCGGCCCCTGGTCGAAGACATCCGCTTGTTGGGCCGCATTCTGGGCGATGTGATTCGGGTACAAGAAGGCCCCGAGGCTTATGAGCTGGTCGAGCAAATCCGCAAACTCTCGGTGGCTTTCAGGCGCGACGCCGACCACGAAGCCGACAAGGCCCTGAAAAAACTGCTCAAAAGCCTGCCGGGCGACCGCGCTGTGAGCGTGATCCGCGCCTTCACCTATTTCAGCCACTTGGCCAATTTGGCCGAAGACCGCCACCACATCCGCCGCCGCGCCATCCATGAGCGTGCGGGCCACACGCAAGAAGGCAGCATCGACGTGGCCTTGCAAAGATTGCGCTGGGCGGGCATCACGCCCAAAAACATATCGGACATGCTGGCCACCAGTTTTGTTTCGCCGGTGCTCACAGCCCACCCGACAGAAGTGCAACGAAAAAGCATTCTGGACGCCGAGCGCGACATCGCCCACCTGCTGACCGAGCGTGACGCCATCAAGGCCCGCGCCGCTGCCGTCAACGCCGCCAAAGACGCACTCAGCCCCAAAGAGCTGGCCGCCAACGAAATGCAAATGCGCGCCCGTGTGATGCAGCTGTGGCAAACCCGCCTGTTGCGATTTACCAAACTGACCGTGGCCGACGAGATCGAAAACGCACTGAGTTATTACGAAGCCACGTTTTTGCGCGAAATCCCCAAGCTCTATGCCGAGCTCGAGCAGGCCCTGCCCGGCCAGCCGATTGCCAGCTTTTTGCGCATGGGCCAGTGGATTGGCGGCGACCGCGACGGCAACCCGAACGTGACCGCGCAAACGCTGGAACACGCCCTGACCCGCCAAGGCGACGTGGCCCTGCGCCACTACCTCACCGAAGTGCATTTTTTGGGGAGCGAGCTGTCACTGTCGGCCATGCTGGTGCCCTTTGGTCCCGAGATGCTTGCTTTGGCCGAGCACTCACCCGACACCAACGAACACCGCCAGGACGAGCCCTACCGCCGGGCGCTCACGGGCATGTACGCCCGCCTGGCCGCCACTCTGAAAAAACTCACGGGCGGTGACGCCGCACGCCACGCCGTGGCGCCGCAAAACTCCTATGCCAGCGCCGAAGAATTTCTGGCCGATTTGCGCGTGATCGAGTCCTCTCTGCGCAGCCACCACGCCGAAGCCCTGGCCGCCCAGCGGCTGCATCCGTTGATCCGGGCCGTAGAGGTGTTTGGCTTTCATCTGGCCACGGTGGACCTGCGCCAAAGCTCGGACCAACACGAAGCCGTGGTGACCGAGCTGCTGACCACTGCACGCGTGGAAAAACACTACAGCCAGCTCGACGAACACGCCAAACAAGCCCTGCTGCTGGGCCTGCTGAACGACGCCCGCCCATTGCGCGTGCCCGGTGCCGATTACAGCGCACACGCCTTGTCTGAACTGGCCATCTTTGAAACAGCCAAACACTTGCTGAGCACCTTTGGCAAGCAAGCGATACGCCACTACATCATCAGCCACACCGAAACCGTGAGCGATTTGCTGGAGGTCTTGCTGCTGCAAAAAGAAATGGGCCTGATGCGCAGCACGCTGGACGCGCAAGCGCACAACGACCTGATCGTGGTGCCCCTGTTTGAAACCATCGAAGACCTGCGCAACGCCGCGCCCATCATGCGCGACTTCTACGCCCTGCCAGGCGTGGCCGCGCTGATTGCACGCTCAGGTGGCGAGCAAGACATCATGCTGGGCTACTCCGACAGCAACAAGGACGGTGGCATCTTCACCAGCAATTGGGAGCTGTACCGTGCCGAAATCGCCTTGGTGGCCCTGTTTGACCAGCTCAAAGGTAGCCACGGCATCACCTTGCGCATGTTTCATGGCCGAGGCGGTACCGTGGGCCGGGGCGGCGGCCCCAGCTACCAGGCCATCCTGGCGCAGCCCCCGGGCACTGTGCGTGGGCAGATCCGCCTGACCGAGCAAGGCGAAGTGATTGGCTCCAAATACGCCAACCCCGAGATTGGTCGCCGCAACCTCGAAACCCTGGTCGCCGCCACGTTGGAGGCCACGCTGCTGCAACCGACCAAGCCCGCCCCCCGGGCCTTTCTGGACGCGGCGGCCGAGCTGTCCGAGGCCAGCATGGGCGCCTACCGCGCCCTGGTGTACGAGACCCCCGGCTTCACCGATTACTTTTTTGGTGCGACGCCCCTCAAGGAACTGGCGCAGCTGAACATCGGATCGCGTCCCGCCTCGCGCAAGGCGCTGCAAAAGATCGAAGACCTGCGGGCCATTCCCTGGGGCTTCAGCTGGGGCCAGTGCCGCCTGACCTTACCCGGCTGGCTGGGTTTTGGATCGGCAGTGGCCGCCTTTTTGGACAAGCCCGAAGCCGCCGAGCGCAAAGCCGCGCTGGCCTTACTGCAAAAGATGTACCGTCAGTGGCCGTTCTTTCGCACCCTGCTGTCCAACATGGACATGGTGCTGGCCAAAAGCGATCTGGCCCTGGCCTCGCGCTACGCCGAACTGGTCAGCGACAGCCGTCTGCGCAAGAAGATTTTTGCGGCCATCGAGGCAGAATGGCACCGCACGACCAATGCACTGGCCCATATCACGGGCGAAAAGAACCGCTTGGCCAGCAACCCGGCGCTGGACCGGTCCATTCGCCACCGCTTCCCCTACATCGACCCGCTGCACCACCTGCAAGTCGAACTCATCCGCCGCTACCGGGCAGGCTTGGCCGACGAACGCGTGCAACGCGGCATTCACATCAGCATCAACGGTATCGCGGCGGGGCTGCGCAACACGGGCTGACACTCTTTCAAACGTTACACACTCATTGACTGCCGGCGTTTGCGCAAAAACGATTCCGAATTCAAGCTCAAAGACAAAAGCCTCAATGATTCAACTGCCCCCAATCCTTCTCCAGCCGCTTGATGCTGACCGGCTGAGGGGTGCGCAGCTCTTGTGCGAAGAAGCTCACGCGCAGCTCTTCAAGTAGCCAGCGGAACTCCAGCATGCGGGCGTCTTGGGCGCCTTTGCGCTCGGCCACCAGACGCCAGTAGCGTTGCTCTTGCGGTTTCAGCTCGGTCAGGCGCTGGGCGTCGCGGGTGGGGTCGGCGCGGTATTTATCGAGGCGCAGGGTCACGGCTTTGAGGTAGCGGGCGCAGTGCTGCAACTGCGGCCACGGGGTGGCGGCCATGAAGTTTTTGGGCATCAGGCGTTGCAGTTGTTGGGTGCAGTCTGCCGTCGCATCGGGCGCGTTTTTGGTGTCCTTGATCT
>CAJBLW010000440.1 GCA_903953985.1 uncultured Burkholderiales bacterium | reverse complement strand
GGATTGGCCACGATCCCGCTGTCTGCACAGCATCTGGATGGCGGCATGATGCTCAAGCTCGCTGAATGGGCGCAACGCATCGTCACCTTCCGAGGTGGTGCGGTGGAGTTGTTGTCTGAAGCCAGTTGGATCTTCAAGGCGCACATGTTCTTGGGCATGAGCATCTTCTTCATCTTCCCGTTCACGCGCTTGGTGCACGTCTGGAGTGGCTTGGGTACCTTGGCCTATGTGGTGCGTCCTTACCAGTTGGTGCGCAGCCGCCGCATGGGCATGACGCCTCGTGTGCCACCCAGCCGCCGTTGAAATTTCGCACCCCACACATTCAGGACTCCACCATGACAATCCCTACCGCCCATCTGAACCATAACAACACGTCAGAGGGCTGCGGCAGTGGCTCTTGCGGTTGTCAGAGCGTTGATGCTGCCGCGATCGCGATCGCCAGCATCAATGGCATTGCTTTGCAAGCGCCCGGCGAAAGCGTGGATCACGAAACCTTGCGTGAGCGGGCCTATTCCGAATTGTTGCGTCAAGAGGCGGTCAAGCTCGGGCATTTGCAACCGTACACGGGCTTGATGGTGCCGACCTTGTTGGCTGAACAGCAAGACATCGTGGACCGTATGCTTGATACCGAAGTCGTCTCGCTGCAACCCACACAAGAAGAAGCCAAACGGTATTACGAGGCACATCAGGCCCAGTTCACCGTGGGTCAGGAGCGCTTGGTACGCCACATTTTGTTTGCCGTCACACCCGGTGTGAATGTGCAAGCGTTGGCACAACGCGCAGAAGCTGCCTTGCTTGAGTTGTCGCACAAAGACGTGGCCCCTGAGCGCTTTGCCCAGTTGGCTGGCGAGTTGTCAAATTGCCCGACGGGCGCGCAAGGCGGCGCACTCGGTTGGCTGACCCCTAACGACTGTGCGCCTGAGTTCGCCAAAGAACTGTTCTACCTGCAAGAGTCCAGCCAAGTGACCGGTCTGCGCCCCCGCTTGGTGCACACACGGTTTGGTTTCCATCTTGTCGATGTGCTCGATGTGAACCCAGGGCATCTGCCAGACTTTGATACCTTGAAGGCGCAAATTGCATCCCGTTTGCAATGGCAGTCCCGCGCCACCGCGCTGGGGCAATACATGCGTCGCTTGGTGGGCTTGGCACATGTCACGGGGATTGAGTTGGATGGGGACGCCTCATCCTTGGTGCAATGATCCCACCCGCGCCGCCGGAGTCTTCTGATGAGCTGCTGCATCGCTTGCAGCGTTTTCACGCGGACTATTTCCCGTTGCACCAACAACGGTTTCAGGATTTGGTGGCGCAAGGACAGCATCCCAAAACCTTGTTCATCGGATGCTCTGATTCCCGGCTGGTGCCCTATCTGCTGACAGGGTCAGGGCCTGGTGAGTTGTTCATCGTGCGCAATGTCGGTGCATTGGTCCCGCCCTATGACGGCTCGCATGGCCTACACGGCACCATGGCAGGGATTGAGTTTGCCGTCCTCATGCTGCACGTTAAAAGCATCATTGTGTGCGGCCACAGCCACTGCGGCGCTATCCGCACCGCCTACGAGGGTGCACCTGAAGAAGCAAAAGCATTGCAAAACTGGTTACGCTTGGTGGATGAAGCCTTGCTACCTGTGCAACCTTGCCCTGAGGCGCTCTTGCGCACGGAGCAACGTTCGGTGGTGTTGCAGCTCGAGCGGCTGATGGACTACCCGATGGTCAGACGCGAGGTTGAGGCAGGGCGATTGAAGCTGCACGGCTGGCATTATGTGATTGAAGAGGGGGAGGTCCATGTGTTCGACGTACAGCGCGGCGACTTTGTACCCGCATCGCGTTCGTCTCACAGTGGAACGGGCCCATTTGCGCCTCATGTGGAGTATTTGAATGAGTGATGGTGAGAAAGAAAGTCAGCTGCTCATGGTGAGCCAGGTGATGGCCACGCGACAAACCATCTTGCCAAAACGGCTGATCGAGCCAGGACCGAGTGCGCTAGAACTGGATAAATTGTTCTTCGCTGCGT
>CAJBLW010000439.1 GCA_903953985.1 uncultured Burkholderiales bacterium | reverse complement strand
GGTCGTTTTGTACCAGTGGTTCTCTGAGGCCGTGCAAGAGAGCGAAGGCGGCCTCTATGGTCGCAAAATTGATTTGTCTTTCCGTTGGAGCATGACCTGGTTCATTTTCTCGGAAGTCATGTTTTTCGGCGCTTTTTTCACCGCACTGTGGTGGGCCCGGTCACATTCGATTCCTACGCTCGGCAGCTTGGAAAACGCACTGCTTTGGCCTGACTTCAAAGCTGCATGGCCCAGCGTAGTGGCCGGTGCAACCACCTCGCCAGCCGGATTTGTTGAGCCCTTCCAAACCATGGGTCCTTTCTGGTTGCCCACCATCAACACCGCTTTGCTGTTGACATCGGGCGTGACCTTGACCATCGCGCACCATGCCCTGCAGGTGGGTGACCGCAGCAAGACCATCAAGTTCATGTGGATGACGGTGTTGCTGGGCGTCACGTTCCTCTTGGTTCAGGGCTATGAATATGCACACGCTTGGGGTGATTTGAACCTCAAATTGTCATCCGGCATTTATGGCTCCACCTTTTACATGCTGACGGGTTTTCACGGCTTTCACGTGTTCGTGGGCATGTTGATGCTGTTGTTCATTACCTTGCGTTTGCAAAAGGGCCACTTCACCAAAGACCGTCACTTCGGTTTTGAGGGTGCTGCTTGGTACTGGCACTTTGTGGACGTGGTGTGGCTAGGCCTGTACATCCTGGTGTATTGGATGTAAGCCTGCCCTTGGCCCCAACAAAAAAGCGCCCAAGGGCGCTTTTTTGTTGGTGATGGATAAAGCGAAAATGCCAGATCAAATCGACATGGCGGTGGCCACAAAGATCGAAGAATCGATCAAGCCCCTGGGGGGATGCCTGTAGGCTGGATCCAGCCCAATTTCCAGGCCGCCAGAACGCAGATGAAGAGGACAATGGAAAAGCCGACACGGAAGGCCAGCGCGGTGGCCATGTTGCCTTTTTTCGGTGCTTCACCTTCAGCGGGTGGGGCACTGCCCCGCATCATGTACATCAGGGCCGAGCCCAGACTGACCAAAATGGCGAGAAACGCGATGGCGACAAGAATTTTCATGGACACATTATCCGATGACTGACAAACCCCTTCACTGGAAAAGATGGCTGGTGCTGGCCGTGGCTGTCGCAGGCGTGGCCATCGCCTTTTTCCTGGGGATGTGGCAGCTCGGCCGCGCCGATGAGAAAACCGCCTTGCAAGACGCGCGAACACAACAGGCGAGCAAAGAGGCCCTGGACGGCCGTACCCTGAGTGGTGGGCCTGAAGGTGTGGCGCAGCGCAGCGAGTTGATTCACCGCCGCTTGGTGGTGACGGGACGTTGGCTGCCCAACCACACGGTGCATCTGGACAACCGGCAGATGAATGCCAAACCCGGATTTTTTGTGCTCACCCCGTTACAGATCGAAGCCACGGGCGAGGTCTTGGTGGTGCAGCGCGGCTGGGCGCCGCGCTCTTTCACCGACCGTGCTGCATTGCCGCCTGTGCAGACGTCTGAAGATCGGGTGCAAATAGAAGGCCATTTGGCCCCATGGCCTTCAAGGCTCTATGACTTCGGCGGGGCCGAGACGGGTCCAATACGGCAAAATCTCGACCTGACAGCTTACCGCCAAGAGTCGGGCTTGAAGGTGCTCGAAGTCACCTTGCTGCAATCGGGCGGGCCCTCGGAAGGCCTGCTGCGCGAATGGCCCGTGGTGGCCAGTGGTGTCGCAAAGCACCACGGATACGCTTTCCAATGGTTTGGCCTGAGTGGCCTGATCGCTTTACTTTATGTCTGGTTCCAAATTGTCCAACCCCGCCGCCAAAAACGACCTGCCTGACAGCCCCCTGGCCATGACGGTGCACGACTTGCCCAACCCTGGTTCAGTGGTGCAAGCCGATGCACAGCGCACCCGCATGGGCCGCTGGAAAATGATCCTCATGATGCTGGTCTGCGCTTCTCCGGTCATCGCCTCGTATTTCACTTATTACGTGATCCGCCCCGAAGGCCGTCGTGTGTATGGTGAGCTGATCCAGCCGCAAAAAGACATGCCTCAGATCAGTGCCAAAAACCTTCAAGGCGAATCGGTCACGCTGAGCAGCCTCAAAGGCCAGTGGTTGTTGGTGACTGTCGCAGCCGGCAGTTGCGACGAGCGTTGTCAACAAAACCTGTATTTTCAGCGCCAATTGCGCGAAATTCTGGCCCGCGAAAAGGACCGGGTGGATCGCGTTTGGTTCGTCACTGACGATGCGCCTGTGGCCTCCGGTCTCTTGCCTGCCTTGAACATGGCGCATGTGCTGCGGCTGGACGCGGCCTCGGTGCAAAACTGGATCAGCCCGGCCCAAGGGCAGCAGTTGCAGGACCATTTGTACGTCGTCGATCCGATGGGCAACTTCATGATGCGTTTCCCCGCCAACATGGACGTGCCCAGTGCCTCCAAAGCCAAACGTGATCTGGAGCGATTGCTCAAGGCCTCCTCGTCTTGGGACCAGGCAGGGCGCTGAAGCATGACCGAAGTGGACCTGTACAACCTGGAACCGATATTGGAGCTCATGGCCGTGGGCCTGGCGGTGGCGGCACTGCCCTTGGGCTGGTGGCTGTGGCGCCAGCGCAGCACCACGGCATCGGGGCGGCTCAAGGCTTTGACCCTGATCACCTTGTTTTTGACCTTCGATTTGGTGCTGTTTGGGGCGTTCACCCGGCTGACCGATTCTGGCCTGGGGTGCCCCGATTGGCCGGGCTGCTACGGCAGCGCAACCCCCATTGGGGCCAAGGTTGAAATCACGGCTGCTCAAACGGCCATGCCCACCGGACCGGTCACGCACAGCAAAGCCTGGATCGAGATGGTGCACCGTTATTTGGCCACGGGGGTCGGCGTCCTGATCCTCACCTTGGCCGCCATGACCTGGTGGCTGCGACGTCAAAGCCGAGAGGTTAGCCCCTGGTTGCCCACCTTGACTTTGCTGTGGGTGTGTATGCAAGGGGCGTTCGGAGCGCTCACGGTGACCATGAAACTGTTTCCGGCCATCGTCACCTTGCACCTGATGGGTGGCATTGGGTTGTTGATTTTGTTGATGGCACAAGCCGTACGCTATGGCGGAGCAGGCACGCGGCCCTTGCCGACGCCATTGCGCTTAGGTTTGTGGGCAGGCTTTGTGTTGCTTTGCCTGCAAATTGCCTTGGGTGGCTGGGTCAGCACCAATTACGCGGTACTGGCTTGCCCTGATTTCCCCACCTGCCACGGCCAGTGGGTGCCTGAGATGAACTGGCAGGGCTTCAGCGTCTGGCGCGAATTAGGTTACACGCCCGAGGGCCAGTTGCTGCCTTTCTCGGCGCTGGCGTCCATCCATTTTGTGCACCGCTCGGCCGCTTGGCTGGTGTTGGCGGTGCTGCTGTGGTTGGGCTGGCGTTTGCGGGTGCAGCCGGGCTTGGCCTTAGCGGGGCGTTGGTTGTTGGGCCTGTGTGCCTTACAGTTCGCCACCGGACTGAGCAATGTGGTGCTGGGCTGGCCTTTGCTGGCCGCTGTGATGCACACCGGCGGTGCCGCTGCCATGGCCTTGACCCTGACTTGGGCCTTGTGTGTCAGTCGGGCTGATAATTCAGGGCCTGTTCCCCTTTCCAAAAAGCTTGCCGAATGACCGTCGCCACCGTCCGTTTGCCCATGAATGCCTGGCAACAGTATTACGCACTGACCAAACCGCGCGTGGTTCAGTTGATCGTTTTTTGTGCCCTGATCGGCATGGTTCTGGCCGTGCCCGGGGTGCCCAGTCTTGTCGAGTTGAAGCTGGGTTTGTGGGCCTGCATCGGCATCTGGCTGGTGTCGGGGGCAGCGGCGGCCTTCAACTGTCTGGTTGAAAAAACGATCGATTCCAAGATGAAACGCACCGCTTGGCGGCCCACCGCCAAAGGCGAGTTGAGTGACCGCCAGGCCTTGGTGTTTTCTGCTGCTTTGTGCGCCTTGGGATCATTGGTGCTTTATGTGTTTGTCAACCCGCTCACGATGTGGCTCACCTTTGCCACCTTTGTGGGTTACGCCATCGTTTACACCGTGATCCTGAAACCCCTGACGCCACAAAACATTGTGATTGGTGGCGCCAGTGGCGCCATGCCGCCCGTTCTGGGTTGGGCTTCGATGACCGGTCAGGTTGGGCCTGAGGCGCTGATCTTGTTTCTGATCATTTTCCTGTGGACCCCCCCGCACTTTTGGGCGCTGGCGCTTTACCGGGTCGAGGACTATCGCAAGTCGGGCCTGCCCATGCTGCCCGTCACGCACGGCAACGAGTTCACGCGTCTGCAAATTTTGCTCTATACCATCGTGCTGATGGCGTCTTGTCTGATGCCCTTTGTCTACGGCATGAGCTCGTGGCTTTACCTGGTCGCCGCGGTGGTGCTGAGCATCGGTTTCATCGGCTATGCGGTGGCCTTGTACCGCGACTATTCAGACGAGCTGGCCCGCAAGACTTTTCGCTTTTCACTGATCCATCTGAGCGCATTGTTTGCCGCTTTGCTGCTGGACCACTACATTTTTTGAGGTCTCAGGCATGGTGCAACGCAGAGTGTTAACAAAAGCGGCCCTGGCCATGTGTTTGGCAGGCGCGGTATGGGGCTTGAGCGGCTGCGGCGCGGACAAACCTTCGTTTCGCGGCGTGGACATCACTGGAGCCGACTACGCCCAGGGCTGGGAGTTGAGCGACCAAGACGGCCAGGTGCGCACGCTGAAGGACTTTGCGGGCAAGGCCGTGGTGGTGTTTTTTGGTTTCACCCAATGCCCCGACGTCTGTCCGACTGCCTTACAGGAAATGGCCCAGGCCAAACAGTTGCTGGGTGCCGATGGGGCCAAGCTCCAGGGCATCTTCATCACCGTAGACCCCGAGCGAGACACACCCGAATTGCTCAAGGCCTATATGGCCAATTTCGGGCCGGATTTTGTGGCCTTGCGTCCCACGGCCGAGCAGCTGCCCAAGGTGACCAAGGACTTCAAGATCTATTACAAAAAGGTCGAAGGCAAAACTGCCACCAGCTACACCATGGACCACTCGGCCGGTAGTTTCACCTTTGACCCACAGGGCCGCATCCGGCTGTACAACCGCCACGCCAGCGGTGCCGAGACGCTGGCTGCCGACGTGAAAATCTTGCTCAGCGGCAAGTGAGGCTTGGCCTCTTGGCCAGGCTCTTCACCCGCTTTATCGGGGCCTTCAGTTCAACTCGATTTTCTGGCTCCGGATGATATCGCCCAGCGCTTTCGTGTCAGACTCGATCCGGTTGCGCAAGCCCTCGGGTGAAGATCCCACCACCTGCCAGCCTTGCTGAAACAAGCGCGCCCGCATCTCGGGCGCACGCACGATTTCGCTGACCATGGCAGCCAATTTGGTAGCCACAGCCGAGGGCATCGAGGCGGGTGCGGCCACCGCGTTCCAGATTTCCAATTGGTAATCCTTCACACCGATCTCGGACAGGCTGGGCACCTCGGCGGCCACCGGGCTGCGCCCGGTGCTCGAAGCGCCAATGGCCCGCAGTTTGCCACCGCGCACTTGGACGGCCGCCATGGCCGGTGGCAGCAAAGCCAGCTGCACCTGGCCACCCAACATGGCGTTGATGATTTGCGGGTTACCGGGGTAGGGCACATGCACCGGCGCAATGCCCGCCTTGGTTTTGAGCAGCTCCATGCCCAGGTGCGCCACAGTGCCTACTCCAGGGGATGCGTAACTGAGCTTGTCGCCTAACTTTTGGGCTTGGCTTAACCAATCTGTAGGGGTTTGGCCCGGGGCATCGGCAGGCACGGTCAGCATCAAGGGCGCCTTGCCGATCAGGCTGATGGGTGCGAGATCTTTCAGGGGGTCATAAGGCACCTTGGGGTTCAGGATGCGGGCAATCGTCATGTTGCCGTTGATCATCAGACCCAAGGTGTGGCCATCGGTGGATTTTGCGACGAAGTCGGCGGCGATGTTGCCGCCGGCACCCACCTTGTTCTCGACGATCACGTTTTGGCCCAACGCTTTGGACAAAGGCTCGGCCAGTGCTCTGGCCGTCAGATCGGGGCTGGAGCCGGCCGGGAAGCCGACCACCAGGCGCACGGTTTGCGTGGGCCATGCCCCCGTGGCCGGTGGGTTGGCCCATGAAGGGGTCAGTCCCAAAGCCAAAGCAACGCCAAGCGCTTGGACCAAATGGCGTCGAGAAAAACCAGAGGAGGTGCGAACGGTCATGGCGGATTCTTTCAAAACAAAACTTCAGTGACTTTAGCGCAATGTGGGCAAAAAAATACCCGGACAAAACCGGGTATCGCAAGGCCATGCGGCCCAAAGGCTTGTGGACTTCAGGCGAACTCGACCAGCGCCTTTTTCATTTTCTTCATGGCCGCTACTTCGATCTGGCGGATGCGCTCAGCGCTCACGCCGTATTCGTCGGCCAGGTCGTGCAACGTCATGCCACCCGAGCCGTTGTCGTTGACCTTCAGCCAGCGCTCTTCCACGATGCGGCGACTGCGTTCGTCCAACGCATTGAGGGCCGTGGCCAGCCCATCGCTGGCCATCACATCGCGCTGGTGTGCCTCAATCATGGCGGTGGGCTCGTGGTTCATATCGGCCAAATAGGCAATGGGGCCAAAGGCCTGTTCGCCATCGTCTGATGGAGCCGGGTCCAGCAACACATCGCCACCGGACATGCGCATCTCCATCTCGCGCACTTCCTCGCGTTTGACGTTCAGGCTGTGCGCCATCGAATCCACTTGGTCAGGGGTCAAGGTGTCGCGGTGGGTGCCTTCGTCGGCATCCGCCTTGTAGCCTTGCTTCATTGAGCGCAGGTTGAAAAAAAGCTTTCGCTGGGCCTTGGTGGTGGCCACTTTGACCATGCGCCAGTTTTTCAGGATGTACTCGTGGATTTCGGCCTTGATCCAGTGCAGCGCGTAGCTCACCAGACGCACGCCTTGATCGGGGTCGAATCGCTTGACCGCCTTCATCAGGCCCACATTGCCTTCCTGGATCAGGTCGCCGTGTGGCAGGCCGTATCCCAGGTATTGGCGCGACACCGACACCACCAAGCGCAGGTGCGACAGCACCAGCTTGCGGGCGGCTTCGAGGTCGTCGTTGGCTTTGAGTTGGCGGGCGGCCTCTTGCTCTTCCTCGAGGGTGAGCATGGGCATGCGGTTGACCGCAGAGATGTAGGCGTCCAAGTGGCCGAGCGAGGGCACGACCGCCCAGGGGTTGCTCAGCGCGATGGCTGTGGCGGGGGAACCAGTTTGAATGTTCATACCAGAACTCCTTTCAGAATACCTCAATATTAGCACTCTCTGGTGAGGAGTGCTAAAGGGCGGCCTCGTGGGTCTGAGGTTCTTCGGGTTTTCCCTGATTTTGCAGACGACCTCCGGTCGCGTCTGTGCGCTGGGAAACGGCGGCGCAGGCCAGGGTGTTCAGCTGAGCAAGGCCTGGGCAAACTCGCGGGCGTTGAAGGTTTCCAGGTCTTCCAGCTTCTCGCCCACACCGATGAAGTACACCGGAATCGGCTTTTCGCGGGCAATGGCGCACAGCACCCCGCCCTTGGCGGTGCCGTCCAGCTTGGTCACGATCAGGCCCGTCAGGCCCAGGGTGTCGTCAAAGGCCTTGACCTGGGCCAAGGCGTTTTGGCCGGTGTTGCCGTCGATCACCAGCAGCACCTCGTGCGGCGCGGAGGCATCGGCCTTTTGCACCACGCGCTTGATCTTTTTCAACTCTTCCATCAGGTGGGTTTGGGTGGGCAGGCGGCCTGCCGTGTCCACCAGCACCACATCGCGGCCTCGGGCGCGGCCAGCACTCACCGCGTCAAAGCTCCCAGCGGCCGGGTCGCCGCCTTGTTGGCTGATGATCTCGACCGTGTTGCGGGTGGCCCAAACAGCCAGTTGCTCCTTGGCCGCAGCGCGGAAGGTGTCGGCGGCGGCCAGCAACACGCTCAGGCCCTCATCGGCCAGGTGCTTGGTCAGTTTGCCAATCGAGGTGGTTTTGCCCGCACCATTGACGCCAGCGACCATGATCACGGTGGGGTGGTGATCACCAATGCTCAGTGGTTTTTGCAGGGGCGTCAGCAAGTCGGTGATGGCATCGGCCAGCAGGGTTTTGACTTGTGAGGGGTCGGTGGCCTTGCTGTCTTTGACGCGGCGCTTGAGGTCTTGCAGCAAATGCTCGGTGGCTTTGACCCCGGTGTCGGCCACCAGCAGCGCGGTCTCCAGCTCTTCGTACAGCGCGTCGTCTATGCGCGTGCCGGTGAAGACGGTGGTGATGTTGGAGCCGGTCTTGCGCAGGCCCGCTTTCAGGCGGTCCAGCCAGCCCTGGCGGGAGGCTGGGGCGGCAGGTGTTGCATCTGCAGGGCTGGCATCTGCCAGGCTGGGAGGGAGCGCTGTGGGTAGGCTGGCAGGCGTTGACGCCTTGCCATTCACAGGTGCGGTAAAAGCGGATGAAACTGCTGCTGGGGCTGATGGGACCTCAGCAGGTGGGGATTTTTTTTTGAAGAAACTGAACATGGCGTGGATTTCAAGGATCATGCATTCTATGAAACCGAACTTTCTCTTGGGACTTTCGCTGACAACAGCCCTGTTGGTCAGCAGCTTCAGCGCCACGGCGCAGGCCCCGCAGGGGCCGGCCATCGCTCCATCCACAGGCCAGGCCCCAGCGGCCAGCGTGGCCCAGGTGCAGACCTTCACCTTGGCCAACGGCATGTCGCTGTGGGTCAAACCCGACCGTCGTGCCCCGACGGCGGTGCACATGGTGTGGCTGCGCGTGGGTTCCATGGACGAGGTGGACGGCACCAGCGGCGTGGCCCATGTGCTGGAGCACATGCTGTTCAAAGGCACACCCACTTTGGCTGTGGGTGAGTTTTCAAGACGCGTGGCCGCTTTGGGTGGCCGCGAAAACGCCTTCACCGCCAAGGATTACACCGGTTACTTTCAGCAAATCCCGTCGAACCAACTCGAAGCCGTGATGCGCTTGGAGTCGGACCGCTTTGCCAATAACCAGTGGCCCGATGCCGAATTTGCCAAAGAGCTGGAGGTGGTGAAAGAAGAACGCCGCTTGCGCACCGACGACAACCCCCGTGCCCAGTTGCACGAAATGCTGTCTGCCACTGCATTGACCGCGTCCCCTTATCGCCGACCGATCGTTGGTTGGATGAGCGACCTGGAGGCCATGACGGCGCAAGACGCCCGGGACTTTTACCGCAAGTGGTACACCCCGGCGAACGCGGTTGTGGTGGTGGCGGGCGATGTGGACCCGCTGCAAGTCAGGACGCTGGCCGAAAAATATTACGGATCTATCCCGACCCGCGCGGTGCCTGATCGCAAACCCCGGGACGAGCCCGCGCAGCAAGGCCTGCGCCGCTTCGAGTTCAAAGCCCCTGCCGAGCAGTCGTATGTGGCGCTGGCCTTCAAGGTGCCGCGCCTGGCCAGCTTGGCGGCCTCGCCCGAGCATGACGATGCCCTGGCTCTGACGGTGCTGGCGGCCGTGCTCGATGGTTACAGCGGCGCGCGCTTGGACCGCGCCCTGACCCAAGGTGAAAACCGCCTGGCCGACAGCGCCGGGGCCTACAACGGCCTCATGGGCCGGGGTCCGCAATTCTTTTACTTGGAAGGCGTGCCCGCCAAAGGCCAAACACCGCAAGCGCTGGAAGCCGCCTTGCGGGCCCAGGTGCAGCGCGTGGCCACCGAAGGCGTGAACGAGGCCGAACTGCAGCGCGTCAAAACCCAATGGGTGGCCAGTGAAATTTACAAGCTCGACTCGGTGTTCAACCAGGCCCGCGAACTGGGCGTGGCCTGGACGTTGGGCCTGCCGCCCGACTACGGGGCGCAGCTGATCGCCCGCTTGCGGCAAGTCACGCCGGCCCAGGTGCAGGCCGTGGCGCAAAAATATTTTGGTGACGACAGCCTGACCGTGGCCACCTTGCTGCCTCAGCCCTTGTCGGGTCAGCCCCGGGCGCGCCGCGCCGCGCCGGGTGCCCGGCATTGAACCGCGCTCTCTCCATGAAAGTCCTACATTCCATGTTCTTGATGCCATCCTTGTCCGTGACCACACGGGCTTTGCGCCGTTCAGCTTTGGTGCTGGCCTGCTGGGGCGCGGCGGGCTGGGCACACGCTTCCTTGCCCATTCAACACTGGACCCAGCCCAGCGGTGCGCGCGTGTTCTTGGTCGAGAGCCACGCCATTCCCATGGTCGATGTGCAGATCGACATCGACGCGGGCAGCCGCCGCGACTCGGCGGCTCAAGCGGGCCTGGCCTCGGTCATGGCCGGGCAAATGGCCAATGGCACCCGCGCTGAACCCCAAGGCCAAGGTCCGTACCCCAAGGCCCTGGATGAAAACCAGATCGGCGAAGCCTGGGCTGACTTGGGAGCGAGCTTTGGGGGCAGTGCGGGGGGTGACCGCATGAGTTTTGGCCTGCGCAGCCTGAGCTACCCGGACTTGCTGGACAAAGCTGTGGCCTTGGCAGCACGTCAAATGGCGCACCCAGCTTTCCCCCAGGCCATTTGGCTGCGCGACCGCGAACGCATTAGCGCCTCCATCCGGGAATCACTCACCAAGCCTGGCACTGTGGTGCAGCACCGCTTTGCTCAGGCCGTGTATGGTCCGCACCCCTATGGCTTTCGGACGTCGCCCGAGAGCTTGTCGCGCATCGGCGTGCAAGACCTGAGAAATCTGCACGCCCAGGCTTTGCGGGCTTGCCGTGCCACGGTGAGTGTCGTGGGCGCTTTGACCCGGGCTCAGGCCGACGCCTTGGTGCAGCGACTGCTGGCGCAATGGCCCCGCGAGTCAGGCTGCCAGAGCCTGCCGCCCGTGCCCGAAGTGGCCCCTTTGGCCGCCGCCCAAAGCCTGAACCTGCCCTTTGACTCGGCCCAGGCCCATGTGCTGATCGGCCAGCCCGGCTACAAACGCACCGACCCCGACTTTTTTGCCCTGCTGGTGGGCAACCACATCTTGGGCGGCGGCGGCTTTGTCTCGCGCCTGACCGAGCAGGTCCGCGAAAAACGTGGCCTGAGCTACAGCGTCTACAGCGGTTTTTCGCCGGGCCTGCACGCCGGCGCCTTCACGGTGGGGCTGCAAACCCGACCTGACCAGGCCAAGCAAGCTGTGGCAGTGGCCCAAGAGGTGGTGCAAGGCTTTGTTCGCCAAGGCCCCACAGAGGCCGAGCTGTCAGCGGCCAAATCCAACCTGGTGGGCGGTTTTGCGCTGCGCATTGACAGCAACCGCAAGCTGCTGGACAACGTGGCCAACATCGCATGGAACCGGCTGCCGCTGGACTACCTGAACACCTGGACGCGGCAAATCGAGCGCGTCAGCGCGGCCGATGTGCAACGGGCTATGGCGCGCGTGTTGCAGCCCGAGCGGATGGTCACCGTGGTGGTGGGTGCTGCGCCCTGAATGGGGTTTTTGACCGGGTCAAATGTGCGCAGCAAATTGCGGCACATGTCTCATGTGCAGGCTCAGGCCCAAAGCTGCCATGTGGTTGCCGTTGCGCCCCAAAATCGTTTGCGCCAAGGGTAAAAAAACCTGCTCTTCCAACTTTGCGTGTGCCTGGTAGCGCTGCACCATGGCCTGTAGCGCAAACACATCGAGTGCGGTGTCCTGGCCCTTGGCCACTTTGCGCAAGCCTGACTCCAGGGAGACCCAGAGTTTTTCCAAAGCCCGATGGTCGTGGGTCAGTTGCTCGATCAGCGTGTCCACCTGAAGGCGTTCGGCACCGTTTTGTGCGCTTTGGGCCACCGCCGGAAAGAGGTCTTTTTCTTCCTCACTGTGGTGGCTGTGCAAGGCCTTTTCAAAAAAGGCCAAGGATTCGCTGGCAATTTTCCGCGCTTGGGTCGCGGGCCCCAGCAAGGCAGGTAAATCGTCCAAGCGCGACAACTGAGCAAAGATGCTCAAGTGACAGTTGGCGAAATGCGTAATCGGGGCGTTGGTGTCTTTGTCGCTGCTGTGCATGGGGTGTGTTCCTCTTGAAAAGGTAGGCATCACTTTAAGGGTCTACACGCGCATTGCCCAACGTAATCTGACCCGGATTTGATGTGCGTCATGCTGGGCTATTGACCCAGATCAAACCCGGATTAGACGGTTGGAAACCAGGCCAGAGCGCAGGGATGAGGCCAGTGTCTTGGGCGGCTCCGTGTGCGCCTCGGATGGGGGAGCCGTCTGCGCCCCTTTACACTTGCAGCCTATGCCCTCATCTCCTTCCAAACGTGCATTGAAAGACGGCGCTGCCCGCCACGCCGCCGCCAAAAAGCCCCAACACCCGGCGCCCAAAGGTCCGCCCTCGCACGAGATCCGCATCATCGGCGGGCAGTGGCGTCGCACCCGACTCAAGGTGCTGGACAAACCAGGCTTGCGCCCCACGCCCGACCGGGTGCGTGAAACCTTGTTCAATTGGCTGGGTCAGGATCTGAGCGGTTGGCGCTGCGTGGACGCGTTTGCGGGCACAGGCGTGCTGGGACTGGAGGCCGCTTCGCGTGGGGCGGCCCATGTGCTGATGGTCGAGCAAGACGCCGTGCTGGTGCGTGATCTGCAAGAGAACGCCACGCGCCTGAAAGCCAGCATGGTGAGCGTGCAGCGCGGCGACGCCGTGAGCACCTTGAGCCGTTTGCCTGCGGGCAGTGTGGACCTGGTCTTCATCGACCCACCTTTTGACGGCCCCTGGTTCGAGCCTGCGCTCAAAGCGGCGGCCCGTGCCGTGCCCTTAGGCGGCTGGATTTACCTGGAAGCGCCTGTGGCCTGGCCTGCCGAGGCGCTGCGGGCTTTGAACTTGCACTGCGAGCGCCACCTGAAGGCGGGCGCAGTGCATGCGCACTTGTTGCAACGGGTCAGCCCTGAATCTGCTCCCACCTGTATTGCCATCCCTGCTGAAGGAGACACGCCATGAGCCGATCTGCCAACACCCCTGTGACCGCTGTTGTCACAGCCGTTTATTCGGGCACCTTTGACCCGCTCACGCTGGGCCATGAAGACGCGATCCGCCGCGCCGCGCAGATGTTTGACCAGGTCATCATTGCCGTGGCCGTGGCGCACCACAAAAAAACCGTGTTCAGCCTGGACGAGCGCGTGGCCTTGGCGCAAGCCGCGCTGGCCGATTGCCCGAACGTGAAGGCGCTGCCGTTTGATGGCCTGATCGTCGAGTTTGTACGTTCGCAAAACGCCCAGGTGATCGTGCGTGGTCTGCGCTCGGTGACCGATTACGATTACGAAACCCAAATGTCGGGCATGAACCGTCATCTGGCGCCTGAAATTGACACGGTTTTTCTGCACACCAGCGCAGGCGTGCAGCACATCAGCAGCACCTTGGTGCGCGAGATCGCCAAGCTCGGCGGTGATGTGTCAGGCCTGGTGTCCGCGCCCGTGCTCAACGCCTTGCAGGGCAAGGTCGCCACCAAGCACTGAGGCTCAAATTTCCGCGCCTTCCACCAGAAAGCGCACCCGCTTTTGACCCTGCCACTCGTCGGCGTCCAGCCGATAAGCCAGCTTCACGCGCGCAGGCAGCGGCTCGGTGCGGCCAAACCAGATGCCATCTACCGGCTGGCCTTGGTGCTTCATTTTGAGCGACAGGTGTTTCTCGCCCACCAAGCGCTGCGACACGATCTCGATTTCTTCGCAAAACACGGGTGGCGCAAAGCCCTGGCCCCAGACCTCGTGGTGCAGCATGTCCACCAAATCCACCCTGCGGTATTCGGCAGGCAGCGGCCCGTCGGTTTCCAGGCGGCGCTGCAATGTGGCCACGTCCAGCCATTCCATGGCCACCTGGTTCAGCGTTTCCTCAAACACATCGAGGTGTTCTTCGGCAATGGTGCAACCTGCCGCCATGGCGTGACCGCCAAAGCGCAACAGCACACCCGGGGCGCGTTTGGCCACCAAATCCAGTGCATCGCGCAAATGGAAACCCGCGATCGAGCGGCCCGAGCCCTTGAGCTCGTGCTCCTTGCCTGGGGCGCTGCTGGCCGCGAACACAAAGGTGGGGCGGTGTAGCTTGTCCTTGATGCGCGAGGCCACGATGCCCACCACGCCCTCGTGAAAGTCGGGGTCGAACACGCATATGGCTGGGGGCGGCTCGTCGCCTTCGTCAAACAGCGACTCGGCCATCTCCATCGCCATCTCGCGCATGTCCCCCTCGATCACCCGGCGTTCGCGGTTGATGGCGTCCAGCTGCTTGGCCAGCTCGTCGGCACGGCCCGCGTCGTCGGTCAGCAGGCACTCGATGCCCAGGGTCATATCAGCCAGGCGGCCCGCGGCGTTGATGCGCGGCCCTATGGCAAAGCCAAAGTCAAAAGTGGTGGCTTTGGCGGTTTCGCGGCCC
>CAJBLW010000438.1 GCA_903953985.1 uncultured Burkholderiales bacterium | reverse complement strand
CTTCGAGCTTCATGTCAAAAAGCTCGGCGGCGCACAAGGCTTTGTGGACCTGTTTTGGCCCGGCGTGCTGTTGGTGGAGCACAAGTCGCGTGGCAAAAACCTCGACGACGCCGTAGACCAAGCCATTGGCTACCTGCACCACCTGCCCGAGCGCGACCTGCCCCAGTTGGTGGCGGTGTGCGACTTTGCCCGCTTTCGGGTGCGGCGCTTGGCCTCAGGCCAGACGCACGAGACGGTGGAATTTGAACTCCAGCACCTGCACAAACACGTCAAGCTCTTTGGCCTGCTGGCGGGCTACAAGGTGCAAGACATCCGTTCGGAAGACCCGGTCAACATCAAAGCGGCTGAGCGCATGGGCCGCCTGCACGACGCCCTCAAAGCCAGCGGCTACAGCGGCCATGCCCTGGAGGTGCTGCTGGTGCGCCTGCTGTTTTGTTTGTTTGCCGACGACACTGGCATCTTTCAGCCCGCGCAATCGTTCAGAGACTTTGTGGAAGAACGCACCGCGCCCGACGGCTCGGACCTGGGGCCGCGCCTGGGGCAACTGTTTCAGGTGCTCAACACGCCTGAGAGCCAACGCAGCCAAAACATCGACGAACAGCTGGGCCAGTTTGCGTACATCAACGGCCGCCTGTTTGAAGAAACCCTGCCCATGGCCGACTTCAGCACCGCCATGCGCGAAGCCCTGCTGGACGCCTGCGGCCTGGACTGGTCGGCCATCAGCCCAGCGATTTTTGGCAGCTTGTTCCAAAGCATCATGGACGAAAAAGCCCGCCGCAACCTGGGCGCGCACTACACGTCTGAGACCAACATCCTCAAGCTGATCAAGCCCCTGTATCTGGACGAACTGCACGCCGAGTTTGAGCGCGTCAAAGGCCACCGCAACAAGCTGTTTGAGTTTCACAAAAAGCTGCGCCAGCTGACGTTTTTGGACCCTGCTTGCGGGTGCGGCAACTTCTTGGTGATCAGCTACCGCGAACTGCGCGAGCTGGAGCTGAAGGTGCTGCGCGCCGACCACGACTTAAGCGCCCACAAAGGCCAACTGGCGGTGGACGTGCATGGCCTGATCGGCGTGAACGTGGACCAGTTCTTTGGCATCGAGATCGAAGAGTTTCCGGCACAAATTGCCCAAGTGGCCCTGTGGCTGGTGGACCACCAAATGAACCTGCGCGTGAGCGTGGAGTTTGGCCTGTACTTTGCCCGCATCCCGCTCAAAAGCGCACCGCAAATCCGCCACACCAACGCGCTGCGGCTGGACTGGAACGAGGTGCTGCCTGCACAGCGGTGCAGTTATGTGTTGGGCAATCCGCCGTTCTTGGGCAAGACCTACCAAAGCAAAGAACAAAAAGCCGACCTGGCTGCGGTGATGCACGGCATACACGGCGCGGGTGATTTGGACTTTGTGTGCGGCTGGTATGTGCTGGCCGCGCAATACATGAAAAGCACGGGCACGCAAGCAGCGTTTGTGTCGACCAACAGCATCACGCAAGGCGAACAAGTGGCCGTGCTCTGGGGCGAGATGCAGCGCCTGGGCATGCACACCCACTTTGCGCACCGCACCTTTCAGTGGAGCAACGAGGCCAGCGGCAAAGCCGCCGTGCATTGCGTGATCGTGGGCTTTGGCCCCGAAGACCAAGCCGTCAAAACCATTTACGAATACGAAGACATCAAAGGCCTGCCGCATGCCGTACCTGCCAAGCGAATCAATGCTTATTTGGTGGATGCGCCGGATGTGTTGCTGAACAAACGCCGCACGCCCGTATGCCCGTATGCCAAGTGACTGAGATGACCAATGGCAGCAAACCCACCGACGGCGGGCATTTGCTGTTGGACGACGCCGAAAAAGAAAGCCTGATCAAGG
>CAJBLW010000437.1 GCA_903953985.1 uncultured Burkholderiales bacterium | reverse complement strand
GGCCGTGGTGCGCCATGTGAGCGACCAGGTGGGCGTGATGTACTTGGGCCGACTGGTGGAGCTGGCCGACAAACACACGCTTTTTGGTAACCCGCAGCACCCTTACACCCAGATGCTGCTGGACGCGATCCCCAAAATGCACGATACCGGCCGCGCCCGCACCCCGGTGCAAGGCGAGGTGCCCAACCCGCTCAACCCCCCAAGCGGCTGCACCTTCCACCCGCGCTGCCCGCAGGCCACCGACATCTGCCGTGCAGAGCGTCCCGCTTTGCGTGACTTCAAAGGCATCAAGATCGCTTGTCACGCGGTGGTCTGACTTTAGTCTTTCTCTGTAGGTGAGATTTCGCAAGTTTTGGGTGGCCAATGGGCGGCAGATTCAAGACGCCCTCAAAAGAGAAACTGAGTTGGCAGATTTTATTGTTGACATTGAAAGGTTTCCGTATCGACTGCAGTGGTGAGGTAAAAATTGTCTATCAACTGCCGCAAGATCTCCCTGGCCATGCACAGCGGATACCGTTTTGAATCAATGCAATCATCCGGGATGCGACAGATAAGCATAGTTTTTTGAATTTTTTAAATGATTTTGAACTTGGCGGATTCAAGGACGAGGTGCAACAAAGATGAACCCGGTAATGGGTGGCTGAGGATGCGTTGGCATCATGGCCGCTTTAACCGCCAAGTCGAAGTTGCCCAATGTACAAGCACTTTAGCCGAGAAGAACGATACCAAATTTTCAGCCTCCTGAAAGCCAACCAAACCATCATCGAGATCGCCAGATTGCTGGGCAGACATCGCAGCATCATCAGCCGTGAACTCGATCGGGGGCGTGACCAGCGTGGCTATCGCGCCTAGCAAGCTTGCTCTAAGGCGTCTGAGCGAGCCCAGCGCAGCCGTAATGCCAACCGAATGGTCCCAACGATCTGGTCCGATGTGGCGTTCTTACTTTGGCTTCAATGGAGCCCCGAGCAGATTGCAGCCAAGGTGCAGGTCAGCCGTGAGCTCGTCTATTTGCATGTGTATGCGAACAAAGCCGCCGGTGGTGATTTACACACGCACCTGCGCAGCCAAAAGCCTCGGCGCAAACGCCACCTGTGCGGGCGTGACAGGCGCGGGCAAATCCCCAACCGCCGCCCGATCAGCGAGCGGCCAAGCCACATTGAGGAGCGCAAGCAAGTGGGCCACTGGGAAGGTGACACCGTCATCGGAGCCGCGCACAAGCAAGCCATCGATCAAGGAAGTTTGGTCAAAGTTCTGACGCCATGGACCCCTCAAACCAAGTTTGGTACCCACATCGTTGCGCTGTGTCCACCAGAACGGAAAAAAATCTCTCGAAATCAGGCTCTGATTGAATACCTGCAACGCATCCTGAAGTAGGGCAATCCGCCGCATTGAATCAAGAACGCTCGCATGGGGGGCAAAACACCGACCTGTGAGAGATAGCGGTCGGTGTTTCAGTCAGTGACCCCACCCAAACTCTTGAGCACCCCCAGCCACAAGGCGTCGCGCACTTGGTAGGGGCGTGGATCTTGCCTGCCGCTGGGCTGGTCATTGACCGAGGTCTGCACCATCACGATGCCCGATTTGGGTTGAACCATGATGAGCTGACCATGGATGCCTTGCAAAGCAAATGTGCGCTCTTTGAAAGGTGCAAGCCAGGTTTGGTAGCCGTAACCCATTCCGGGTGTCGCGTTGCGCGGCCGAAAAGCACCCGGTTGGCGTGCCGCATCTGTTGCATCCAGCAGGTAATCGCGGGGGATGATCTGTACACCATCCTTGAGGCCATCGTTGGCCAGCAGTACACCAAAGCGAGCGTAGTCGCGCAGAGTGGCATTGAAGCTTCCGCCGGTACCCTCGCCTTGGTCAGCACCTGCCAGCAACCAACGCGCCTCGGCTTCAGCGCCCATGGGTTTCCACAACCAGTCTTCGGTCATCTGGGTGATGCTCATGCCAGCGGCGCGACTCAAAACCCTGCCCAAAATTTCTGTTTCGATGGTGGCGTATTTGAAGCGCAAGCCCTGCTCCGCTTCTCGGATGGTCTTGGTATTGAGGTATTCCACTATTTTTTCGGGCCGCATGCGGTTTTCAGGCAAATACAAGACACGGCCCCAAAGCCAAATGTCGTCGTCGGGCGTCCAGGTGTAAAGCTCTCGAAAAGGCACGCCAGACGACATGCGCAGCAAGTTTCGGATGGTGGTTTGGCCATAAGCGGAGGGGGCGATTTCAGGCCAATAGTCAGCCGCTTTGTCGTCCAGTGAGCGAATCAGGCCTTTGCCGTGTGCAATGCCCACCAGCATGGCTGTGAAAGTTTTGCTCATCGAAAAAGAACGAAACCGCATGTCGGGCTGTCGGCCGTATTGGTAGCGCTCAGCCACCACGCGGCCTTCCTTGATCACCATCAGGCCCGTGGTTTTGGTGTCGGCCATAAAGTCGTCCAGGCTCTTGCTGAACAACCCCCAGCGGTAGCTGATGGCGGGTGCGTCTTGCCAACGCGGCAAGGGCATGGGATCGCCAGCGGGGCGCACGATCGAACTGGGTGCGATTTTTTCGTTGGCAGACCATGTGCCCACCCGGCACTCAGGCCGTGTCAAGGCTTGAGGGCAAACCGGGTAGCCTTGTTTCATGCCCAAACGCTCGGCATCCGGTCCGTCCAGCCGTGTCGTTGAGGTCTCGGCCCCGGCCCCCAAATGCATGGAGAGGCAGCCAACAAAGACCAAGGATATGGCCCATTTAGAGGGTGAAAAAATCATAAATTCTCCAAAAGGCTTCTGGTGATCCAATGAAACGTTTCACAAAAAGCTTATCAGACGCTTGGATACCGCCAGCAGACATTCGGCTTCGGACAAACCACCATGCACCACGCCCTGCGCAGGCGCTAAACTGTTTTGACTGTATGGCCCAGCCCCCAACATCCGACGAGGAAACCATGAGCGAACTTGAACAATTTTTGGCCAGCCGCGATGCCTTGCTAAACCATCGCACCGACTATGAGGCCGCCATGGCGGCGTTTCGCTGGCCTGTTTTGACGCATTTCAATTGGGGGCTGGACTACTTTGACAGCATTGCACGGGACAACCCCGCCCCGGCATTGCACATCGTAGAGGCCTCGGGAGAACAGTCTCGCCTGAGCTATGCCCAACTGTCCCAGCGCTCCAACCAGGTGGCCAATTGGCTGGTGGCCCTGGGGGCGCGCAAGGGTGACCGGATCTTGCTGATGATGGGCAACGAGGTGCCGTTGTGGGAGACCATGCTGGCCGCGATCAAACTGGGCGTGGTGCTGATTCCCGCCACCACGCTGCTGTCGGGCGACGATTTGCAAGACCGTCTGGAGCGCGGGCGGGTCAAATGCATCATCACCAACGCGGGCGGCATGGCCAAGGTGCTGGATTTGCCCAAAGCCGTGACCCATGGACTGACCTTGGTGAGCGTGTCGGGCGGCGCGGGCTTGCCTGAGGGCTGGCAAGATTACGCGCAGTCGACCCAGGCCAGCACCGCCTTCACCCCACCCGAGTCGACCCGGGTGACCGATCCTTTGCTGGAGTATTTCACCTCGGGCACCACGGCCAAACCCAAGCTGGTGCAACACACCCAGCAAAGTTACCCGGTGGGGCATTTGTCCACCCTGTATTGGCTGGGCCTGCAAAAAGGCGATGTGCACTGGACCATCAGCTCGCCGGGCTGGGCCAAGCACGCTTGGAGCTGTTTTTTTGCGCCGCTCAACGCACAAGCCTGCGTGTTCATCTACAACTATGCACGCTTTAATGGGCCGGATATTCTGGGCACGCTGGTGCAGCACCGGGTCAACACCTTGTGCGCGCCGCCCACGGTGTGGCGCATGCTGATTCAAGAGGATCTGAAAGCCTGGCCTGTGCAACTGCGCGAGCTGATTTCAGCGGGCGAGCCACTCAACCCCGAGGTCATCGATCAGGTTCAGGCAGCCTGGCAAATCACCATCCGCGACGGTTATGGCCAGACCGAGACCACGGCCCAGATTGGCAACCCCCCGGGTGCACCGCTCAAGGCGGGCTCGATGGGGCGGCCATTGCCTGGATACCGGATGGTGCTGCTGAACGCCGATGGGCAACCCGCTGACGAAGGCGAGATTTGCATTGACCTGGCACACCGCCCCACCGCATTGATGAACGGCTATGCCGACGACGCGGACAAAACCGCCGAAGCCATGCGCGATGGTTATTACCACACGGGCGACGTGGGCCAGCGCGACGAGCAGGGTTACATCACCTATGTCGGACGGGCCGACGATGTGTTCAAGTCTTCGGGCTACCGCATCAGCCCCTTTGAGCTGGAAAGCGCGCTGATCGAACACCCGGCCGTGGCCGAAGCGGCGGTGGTGCCTGCACCTGATCCGGTGCGCGGCTTGGTGCCCAAGGCCTACGTGATTTTGGCCCCGGGCCACGCGCCCGATGCGGCCACGGCGGGGGCGATTTTCAAGTTCATGCGGGAGCGAGTTTCGGGGTACAAGCTGGTGCGCCGCATCGAGTTCAGCGACTTGCCCAAGACCATTTCGGGCAAGATCCGCCGCGTGGATTTGCGCGCCCAGGAAAATGCGCGGGCCAGCCAAGGTGGCCGCCACGCGGGTGAGTTCCGAGAAGAAAACACCTGAGGCCAGCATGAAGAGATGGATGCTTGCATTTCTGGTGTCGGCCCTGCTGCTGCCCACGGCGTTTGCCCAGCGCTTGTACGACGGCGGCGGTCGGCAGATTGGACGGGTGGATGCAGAGCGGTTTTACAACGCTTCTGGACAGCAAATCGGGCGCATGGATGGCGAGCGCGTGTATGACGGATCAGGTCGGCAGTTGGGTCGCCTCGATGGCACACGGGTGTACAGCGCCTCGGGCAGCCAGATCGGGCGAATTGACGGTGATCGCCTGTACAGCGCCTCGGGCTCGGCCATGGGCCGCATCGATGGCGACAGACTCTACGACGGTTCTGGCCGCCAGATCGGCCGTGCCGATGGGCTGCGGCGCATGCAGATGATCGTGTTTTTTTATTTCTTCATGTGAGACGGCTGCCATGACTGTTCGTGAAATCCTCAAGATGGGTGACGCCCGACTTCTGCGCGTGGCCGAGCCGGTGCAGACCTTTGACACGCCCGAGTTACACGACTTGATCGCCGACATGCATGACACCATGGCGGCCGTGAACGGCGCTGGCCTGGCAGCCCCACAAATTGGGGTGAACTTGCAACTGGTGATTTTTGGCAGCACCGCCCTGAACCCACGCTATCCGGGCCGCCCGCTGGTAGCGCGCACGGTGCTGGTCAACCCAACGATCACGCCTCTAGGAGCAGAGGAAGAAGACGATTGGGAAGGCTGTTTGTCGGTGCCGGGCTTGCGCGGTGTGGTGCCGCGCTGGTCGCGCATCCGCTACACCGGTTTTGACGAAAAAGGCACGGCCATCGACCGCATGGTGGACGGGTTTCATGCCCGCGTGGTGCAACACGAATGCGACCACCTGATCGGCAAGCTCTACCCCATGCGGGTGCGCGACTTCAGCCGCTTTGGTTTTACCGAGGTGCTGTTTCCAGACATCAGCGCGGCCGAGGACGATTGAGCCAACATTCAACGCCTGCTGTCCAAAAAATAAAGTCCCAATTCATCGTGCCTGGCGCAGAGGTTTGAGCAAGTCACTCAAGCCGTTGTGGTCGATCTCCTGCATGAGCTGCAGCAGTTGACCGATTTCACCCTTGGGGAAACCCTCGCGCGCAAACCAGTTGAGGTAGTTGCCAGGCAAATCGGCGATCAACATGCCTTTGTGTTTGCCATAGGGCATGGGCGTGTTGACCAGTTTCATCAGGTCTTCGGGTTTCATGCGCAAGCCTTTCAGTCTTGTCCGCTCAGGCTTCGCCCCATAACCATTGACGCACTCGCGCATGGAAAGCTTCGGGTTTGGACACCATGACCCAATGCCCACAAGGCAAGCCCAGCACCGCACTGCCGGGTGCGCTGGCCACTTGCGTCAACCATTGGGACGAATGGAACATGAAGGGCTTGCGCTCGCCGTAAACAAACAGCAGCGGCATGGGCAAATGGATTGGTGCCGCCCGCTTGAAGCCGCCTGCCGTGCTGAACCACTGCATGGCATAGGGGTAATTCATCTTGTGGGTGATCGAGGCAGGGTCAGAGGGGCAGCGCAGCCAGCGGGCCATGGCGCGGGTCATGCGGGTGCCCAAGTTACCGCCCAGCTTCCAGGCCAAGGCCAGCCACACTTGGTAGCCCATGACGGACAGCTTTTCCTTCAAACCCCATTCTCGAAGCAGGGCACCCGAGTTGTGGTCCCCCACATCCACCGCCACCACACGGGCCACGCGCTCTAGGTGGCGCATGGCAAATTCGTAGCCAAAGATGCAGCCCCAGTCGTGCAACATCAGGGTCACGGGCTGGTCGGGACTGATGTGGTCCACGATCTGACGCAAGAGCTGGCACATGTCGTCCAAGCTGGTCGCAGCAGGACCGGTCTCAAAACCAGGCAAGGTCAGGCGGGCGCAAACGGCGTGCTCTTGCAGAGCGGCTACGGTGCCGTCCCACAAGGCACGCGTGTCGGGCCAGCCATGCAGCATGAGCACGATCTCGTTGCCCTGCCCTTGCAGCCAGACTTCGGTGCCGTTGACGGTGATGGACTGTTCAGTGGTCATGTTGGGTGTGTCATCCCGCACGAGATGCGGGATCCATGGTGCGATAAAAAGGATGGACCCCGGATCAAGTCTGGAGTGACAAGGCTACTGGCTTTCGGATTGACAAATTTCGCAGTTTTCGGGTCTCTGCAAACCATTCAAAGCGCTTTGGCCAGACGCGCCACGCCGTCGAGGATCTTGTCTTCGCCCACAGTGGCAAAGCTCAGGCGGAAGGTGGCGTGGTCGGGGTTGGCGCAGAAGAAAGGTGTACCCGGCACGAAGGCAACACCCTGCTCGATGGCGCGTTTAGCGTAAACATTACCGTCATTTACCTTGCCATCTGCACCTGTCAGGCGCGCCCAGACGAAGAGTCCGCCCTGGGGCTGAACAAACTCGACCGCATCGCCCAATTCACGGCGCAGCGCGTCGCCCATGGTTTGGGCACGCTGGGCATACACAGCGCGCACTTTGTCCAGTGTGGCGGGCATGCGGCCTGCCAACAGGTACTGCGCCGCCGTGGCTTGGGCAAAGGTGCTGGTGTGCGCATCGCTGAACTGTTTGCACATGGTGGCGCGGGCCAGCAACTCGGCTGGGGCCACCATCCATCCGACACGCAGGCCGGGCGACAGCACTTTGGACAGCGAGCCGCAATGCACCAGCAACTCGCGGCTGCCGGGCACAGATGCGCTCATGGCCAGCAAACTGGGTGGAGGGGCTTCGCCAAAATACAAATCGCCATATGGGTCGTCTTCGACGATCAGGGTCTGGTGCTTGACCGCCATCTGAAGCACCTGCTTGCGGCGCTCGGCGCTGAGTAAAGCACCACTCGGGTTGCCAAAGGTGGGGATCAGGTAAACGAATTTGGGTTGGTGCTCGGCGATCAGCTTTTCCAGTTCGTCGGTTTTCACCCCGTGGCCGTCTACCGGCGCACTGATGAGTTCGGCCCCATAAAGGCGAAAGCACTGGATGGTGGCCAAAAAGGTCGGGCCCTCCACGATCACCTTGTCCCCGGGACTGATCATGGTTTTGCCAATCAAATCAAGCGCTTGCTGACTGCCCGTGGTCACGATCAACTGCTCGGCAGTCACGTCTTTGGCGCCCTTTTGTCCCATAAAGTGTGCCAATTGCTCGCGCAGCGGGCCAAAACCTTCGGTCGCGCCATACTGCAGGGCAGCGCCGGGGTCTTGGCTCAGCGCAGCGTTGCTCGCTTCGCGGATGCCCTCCACGTCAAACATGGCGCTGTCAGGAAAGCCGCCAGCAAAACTGATGATGCCGGGCTTGCCCAAGAGCTTGAACAGCTCACGGATGGCGGAGGTTTCGACGTTGTTCAGGCGGTCGGCGAATTGCAAAGGCATGGTGTATCTTCCCGTGTTGACTTGGCCGTCATTTTGCCAACTTCTGGACACCCCATGAAACCCGCACAGATCGAATCCTTCTTTGCCACTCTACAAGCGGCCAACCCGTTGCCCGTGACCGAGCTGGAATACACCAGCGTCTTTGAGTTGCTGGCCGCCGTGCTGCTGTCGGCACAAGCCACCGACGTGGGCGTGAACAAAGCCACGCGCCGCCTGTTTCCGGTGGCGGGTACGCCTCAAAAAATCCTGAATCTGGGTCTCGCAGGCCTGGAGGACCACATCAAGACCATTGGCCTGTTCCGCAGCAAAGCCAAACACCTGATGGCCACTTGCCGAATTCTGGTGGAACAACACGGGGGCCAAGTGCCCCGCTCGCGTGAAGCCCTCGAAGCCCTGCCCGGGGTGGGACGCAAAACCGCCAATGTGGTGCTCAACTCGGCTTTTGGTGAGCCCACCATGGCGGTGGACACGCACATTTTTCGCATGGGCAACCGCACGGGCCTGGCCCCGGGCAAAACGCCTTTGGCGGTGGAGCTCAAATTACTCAAACGCATTCCAGCCCACTATTTGGTGGATGCGCACCACTGGCTGATCCTGCATGGGCGCTATGTGTGCCAAGCGCGCAAACCACTGTGCGGACAGTGCGCAGTCGCGGCGTTTTGTGATTTCAAACCCAAGACGGCTTGACCCCCATCGGGCCCGACCCTGTGCAAGGGCGCACCCTACAATCCCCACCCATGACTGAAAACGCTCCCATCGACGTCCCCAAACCCAAAGGTATCCCTGCTGACGTGCCATTTTTACGCACCATCAAAAGCTATGTGCTGCGTGCTGGTCGCACCACCATCGGCCAGGCCAAAGCCTATGAGTTGTATGGCCCCACCCATTTGATCCCTTACGCGCCACAAGCCCTGGACGCCAGCGCAGCGTTTGGCCGCAGCGCCCCGCTGATTCTGGAAATCGGCTTTGGCATGGGCGAAGCCACGGCCCACATCGCCCGGGTTCGGCCTGATGACCATTTTCTGTGCTGCGAGGTGCACGAAGCGGGCGTGGGTGCCCTGCTCAAACGCATTGGTGAGCAAGACCTCCACAACATCCGCATCCTGCGCCACGACGCGGTCGAGGTGATTGACCACATGCTCAGCCCGGGCGTGCTGGACGGGGTGCACATTTTTTTCCCTGACCCTTGGCACAAAACCAAGCACCACAAGCGCCGCTTGATTCAGCCTGAACTGGTGAACAAACTGGCCCAGCGCCTCAAACCGGGCGGCTACCTGCACTGCGCCACAGACTGGCAACCCTACGCCCAGCAGATGATGGAAGTCATCAGCGCCGAGCCCTTGCTGGCCAACACCAGCGATGCAATGGGCGGCTATGCCACCAAGCCCGACTACCGGCCGCTGACCAAGTTTGAAAACCGGGGCCTCAAGCTCGGCCATGGCGTGTGGGACCTGGTGTTCCGCCGGGTCTGACATGAGCGAATCCGGGCACGCTTACCCGTTGCCCCTGCGAGGCATTCATTTGCCCATGCGCAATGGCGTGAGCGCCAGCGTGGTTTCGGTTCCGCAGGGCGCGCCGCACCTGCTCGATTTTTTGGCCCAACGCATGCCCGGTATTTCGCGCAACGAATGGGCTGAACGCTTGGCGCAAGGCTTGGTGCTGCACGAAGACGGTCAAGCGGCCTTGCCCCACCAAAGTTGCCAACCGGGCCAGCGCCTGTATTACTACCGTCATTTGACCGATGAACCCCTGTTGCCGTTTCAGGCACAGGTCCTGTTTGAAGACGCGCATTTGCTGGTGGCCGACAAACCGCACTTCATGCCCGTCACGCCAACGGGTCGCTACGTTCAACAAAGCCTGTTGGTGCAGCTCAAGCGCCTAACGGGCTGCGCCGATCTGGTGCCACTGCACCGCATCGACCGCGAAACCGCAGGTCTGGTGTTGTTCGGTAAAGGCCTGCAAGACCGCGACGCTTACCACGCCCTGTTTCGCGATCATCAGATCCACAAGACCTACCACGCGGTGGCAGCGCATGCACCGCACCTGAAGTTGCCGCTGGTGCACGCCAGCCGCTTGGTGCCGGGCGAGCCGTTTTTCAGAACGAAGGAAGTGCCGGGGCCCACCAACAGCGAAACCCGCATCGATTTGCTTCACACCGATGGCCTGCAGGCGCTGTATGCGCTGGAGCCCATCAGTGGAAAGCGTCACCAGCTGAGGGTGCACATGAACGCCTTGGGCATCCCGATCCAAGGTGACCTGTTTTACCCCACCGTCTTGCGCGGTCCGAATGCGCCCGAAGACTTCAGCCAGCCCCTGCAATTGCTGGCCCAGGCGGTGCGTTTCACCGACCCAATCACCGGCCAAACCCGCGAGTGGACCAGCGAGCTGCGTTTGACACTCAGTCCGCCTTGAGCTCTTTTAGGGGTCCGGCCGTTTGAAATTTTCAGGTGTCCGGTCCGAATCGTTCACTTTGTCATCCCGGCCTTGAGCCGGGATTTAGTGCATGCTGCGGTTGGTTGCAAAGGGCTTTGGTGCGCACTGGATCCCGGGTCTTCGCCCGGGATGACAAATGTTGGCTCTTCATGGATGTTTCAATTTTCTCTGGCTGGATCCATGGCGGGTTGGCTCAGCTTGGCAACAAGCTCGCCAGCAACTGGCTCAGGTGCACAGCCTCACGCCCAGCACCATCGTGGATTTGGTGGCGGCAGCTGGTGCCGTCGGCCACCACGATCGCGTTGGCTTGGGCGCGCACGGCGGGCAGCAAGCTCAACTCGGCCATCTGCATGGACACCTCGTAGTGGCGGGCCTCGTAGCCAAAACTGCCGGCCATGCCACAGCAACTGCTCTCGATGAGTTGCGGCTTAGCCCCCGGAATCCAGCGCAAGACTTCCATCACGGGGGACACCGCGTCAAAGGCTTTTTGGTGGCAGTGGCCGTGCAACAAAATCGGACGGTCCACTGGGGCGATTTGCGCTTTCAGCGCTTGCAGCTGCCCCGATTGGGCTTCGCGGGCCAAGAATTCTTCGAACAACAGGGCTTGCCCAGCGATGCGTTGCGCGCCCTCGCCCAGGCCCATGACCAGCATTTCGTCGCGCAGCGTCAACAAGCACGAAGGCTCAAGGCCCACGATGGCCAGCCCTTTTTCGGCAAAAGGCAGCAGGCTTTGCACGACTTCGCGGGCTTTCTCGCGGGCTTTGTCCACCATGCCGCTGGCCAGGTAGGTGCGGCCGCAACACAGATGCCCGCCATCGTCCTGCAGCTTGGTGGCCACATGCACGGTGTAACCCGCAGCCTGCAGCACCTTCACGGCCGCATGCGCGTTGGCCGACTCGAGGTAGCCGTTGAAGGTGTCTACAAACAAGACCACCCCACGCGCCGCGGTCAACACCTCTTCGCGGCTGGCGGTGCGGGCCGCTGAGTCGGCGTTGGCGTTGAAATAATGGCTGGTTTGCCACTCGGGCAAGCTGCGTTTGGCCGACAGGCCCAAGAGCTTTTCAGTCAACGTGGCCAACATCGGCATGCGGTTGCGCAGGTTCAAAACCGGGGCCAGGCGTGCCGCCCAGCGGGCGTAATCGGGCAAATAGGCCACCATCTTGTCTTGCAGCGTGTGGCCGTGCTTGGCTTTGTAGTGCTGCAAAAACTCGACCTTCATCTTGGCCATGTCCACCCCGGTGGGGCAATCGCGTTTGCAGCCTTTGCAACCCACGCACAGGTCCATGGCCTCGCGCACCGCATCGCTGGTCAAGGCGTCTTCGCCCGCCAGGCCTTCGATCTGGCCGCTCAAAGCCAGCCGCAAGGTGTTGGCGCGGCCCCGCGTCAGGTGTTTCTCGTCGCGGGTCACGCGGTAGCTGGGGCACATGGTGCCAGCATCGAATTTGCGGCAATGGCCGTTGTTGTTGCACATCTCCACCGCTTTGGCCAGGCCTTGCGCTGGGTCGCCGCCGGTGCCGGGGGCGCTGGTTTGCTCGGTGACCGGGTCGTTTTGCACGTTCCAGGCGCTCCAGTCCAGCGCGGTGCGGATCGGCACCACCTTGTAGCTGGGCGAATAGCGCATCAGCGTGGTGTCGTCCATTTTGGGCGGGTTAACGATGCGCTGGGGACACAGCAGTTGCTGCGGGTCCATCTCACGTTTGATCTGCGCAAAGGCTTCACTGATGCGCGGTCCAAACTGCCAACCAATCCACTCGCCCCGGCACAACCCATCCCCGTGCTCACCACTGAATGCGCCCTTGTACTGACGCACCAAGGTGCTGGCCTCTTCGGCAATGGCGCGCATTTTGCTGGCCCCATCGCGGCGCATGTCCAAAATCGGTCGCACATGCAAAGTGCCCACCGAAGCATGGGCGTACCAGGTGCCCCGGCTGCCGTGTTTGCGGAATACGCCGGTCAGTGCCTCGGTGTACTCGGCCAGACTCTCCAGCGGCACGGCGCAGTCTTCAATGAAGCTCACCGGCTTGCCGTCACCACGCAGGCTCATCATGATGTTCAAGCCCGCCTTGCGCACTTCCCACAGGTTCTTTTGCGGCGCATCGTCCACCATCTCGACCACGCTGCCGGGCAGGCCCAGGTCGCCCATCAGTTCCACAAGCTCCTTGATCTTGTGCGCGATATCGCCCTTGCTGGGCCCGGAAAACTCCACCAACAACACCGCCTCGGGCATGCCGCCGTTGATGTGTGGCGACAGGGCCGTGCGGATGGTGGGCGCAAAAGCCGGGTTTTGCAAAGACAGCTCGATCATGGTGCGGTCCACCAGCTCGACGGCCGACAGCTGACCCACCGCCATGCCCTGCCCCAGTTTGACGATGTGCTGAGCCGCGTCCATCGCTTGGTAAAAGGTGGGAAAGTTGACCACCCCCAGCACCTTGGCGCGCGGCAATTCGGACAAGCGCAGGGTCAGCGAGCGTGTCAGCGCCAGGGTGCCCTCGCTGCCGATCAGCAAATGCGACAGGTTGACCGAGCCGTCCGCCGTGTAGGGGCGCTCGTTTTGGTTGCGGAAAATGTCCAGGTTGTAACCGGCCACACGGCGCAAGACTTTGGGCCAGTGGGCGTCGATGTCGCTGGCGTGTTGCTGAGCCAACTCACGCACAAAATCGCCAATCTGGCGAGCGCGGCCTTGGGCTTGGTCATACGCACCAAAGTTCAGCAAACTGCCATCGGCCAACCAAGCCTCAGCCCCCAGCACGTTGTGCACCATGTTGCCGTAGGCAATCGAGCGGCTGCCGCACGAGTTGTTTCCGGCCATGCCGCCCAGCGTGGCTTGGGCGCTCGTGGATACGTCCACCGGGTACCACAGGCCGTGCTGTTTGAGGGCCGCGTTCAGGTGGTCCAGCACCAGGCCGGGCTCCACGGTGGCGGTGCGCTGGTCTGGATCCACCGCGAGAACCTGGCGCATGTGCTTGGAATGGTCAATGACCAAACCTGCGCCCACCGTCTGGCCACATTGGCTGGTGCCGCCACCACGCGGCACGATGGGCACACCCAAGTCGCGACAAATGTCCATGGCCACGCACACATCGGCCGCATCGCGCGGCACAAAGACGCCCAAGGGCATGACTTGGTAAATCGAGGCATCGGTGGCGTAGCGCCCCCGATCGGCCGCAGAAAACAGCACCTCCCCCTGGGCGTGCTGGCGCAAGCGCTTGGCAAGTGTTGCGGCCACCCCATTGCTGCCAGCGGCTACTTTTTCGTAGGCGTCTTCAGGCGAGGTCTTTGACAAATCGATCGGCAAAGGGGCGTTCATGGGGTCTGTCCTTCTTTTTCTGCCATGGCAAAGCTCGCCGCGGTACTCCGCAACTGCTCGATCACCACCGTGCGCTTGTTGTCCAAGTGGTGCATCAGCACCCGACGCAGGGCCGCTGCGTCGCGGGCTTCCAGAGCTTGGACCATCGCGATGTGCTCGTCCACAGCGCGTTGCCATTTGTCGCCGTCCTGGTTCGAGCGAAAACGCAGCGCCTGCAAGCGGGCATTGACCTGGTTGTAGGTGGTGGTCAACACCGGGTTTTTGGCCGCTGCGTTCAAGCTGCGGTGAATCGCCGCATTGATGGGGTAATAAGCGGACAAGTCACGCCGTGTGTAGGCCGCCATCATCTCGTAATGCAGGGCCTTGATTTCGCTCAGTTCAGCCTCGGTCACTCGCTGCGCGGCCAACTCACCCGACAGACCTTCCAAGCCTGCCATCACCTCAAACGTGTGGTGCACGTCCGCCTCGCTCAGCTGCACCGCCACCGACCCCCGGTTGGGCAAGAGCTCGACCAGGCCTTCGGCCGCCAGCATCTTGATGGCCTCGCGCAGCGGGGTGCGCGAGATATGCAGTTCTATGCACAGCGTGCGTTCATTGAGTTTGCCGCCGGGTGGTATCAAGCCCTCCACCAGCATCTGGCGCAAGCGCTGCGCCACTTGCGCGTGCAAAACGGGGCGAAAAACAGGAGGTTGGTCAATGCCCATAGGATTTTTTGAATACAAAAAAATGAGTCGTATCGGCCAATTTTAGGACAAACACCCTTGACAAAGAAATTTTGAATACAAAAAATGGCTGAAAAGACTGAAAGGCTTTGCTGCGCATGCTCACCACGAATTTTCACCCCACGGGTCGCCACTTCCTGCAAATTCCAGGCCCGTCGCCCGTGCCCGATCGCATCTTGCGGGCCATCAGTTCGCCCACCATCGACCACCGTGGCCCCGAGTTCGGCGCACTGGGAAAGAAGGTGCTGGCCGATATGCAAAAGATTTTCAAAACCAGCCATCCGGTCATGATCTACCCCGCCTCGGGCACCGGGGCTTGGGAGGCGGCTCTGTGCAACGTGCTCAGCACCGGCGACCATGTGCTGATGTACGAGACCGGTCACTTTGCGTTTTTGTGGAACAAACTGGCCAATCAACTTGGACTCAAATCAGAGGTCATCAGCCTGCCGGGCTTGGAAGGCTGGCGCCACGGCGTGCAAGCCGACTTGATCGAGCAACGTCTGAAGGCCGACACGGGCCACAGCATCAAGGCCGTTTGCGTGGTGCACAACGAAACTTCGACCGGCGTGACCAGTGACATCGCTGCCGTGCGACGCGCCATGGACTCCGCCAAGCACCCCGCTTTGCTGCTGGTCGACACCATCTCGGGCCTGGCCAGCGCCGACTACCGGCACGACGAATGGGGCGTTGACGTGACCATCAGCGGCTCGCAAAAGGGATTGATGTTGCCGCCCGGCATCAGCTTCAACGCCCTGTCGCCCCGCGCCATCGAGGTCAGCCAAAGGGGCGGCATGGCACGCAGCTACTGGGCCTGGGGAGAGATGATCGAGATGAACAAAAACGGCTATTGGCCCTCGACCCCGAACACCAACTTGCTGTATGGCCTGAGCGAAGCCTGCGACATGCTGCTGGCCGAAGGCCTGGACACGGTGTTTGCCCGTCACCAGCGCTGGGCTGCCGGGGTGCGGGCGGCGGTCAAGGCTTGGGGTCTGCCGATTCAATGCGCCGACCCGGCCGTCTACTCCCCCATCTTGACCGGCGTCATGACCCCCGAGGGCATCGACGCCGACGCGGTACGCAAAGTCATTCACGAACGCTTTGACTGTTCGCTGGGCACGGGCCTGGGCAAAGTCAAAGGCCGCATGTTCCGCATTGGCCACCTGGGCGACAGCAACGACCTGACCCTGATCGCCACCGTGGCAGGCTGCGAAATGGGGCTGAAGCTGTCGGGCGTGGCACTGCAAGGCAGCGGCGTGCAAGCCATCATGGACCATTTTTCTAGCCACTGATTGACGAACACCCCCCTCTTACGCGTGCATTTCTCGCGTGCATTTTTAAAACACAACCCCAGGAGACAACATGAAACGCAGAACCTTTGTAGCCGCTACAGCCGCCACCGCAGCCACACTCGCAGCACCCGCGGTACAGGCGCAATCCCTGCCCGCTGGGCCCGTGCGCATATTGGTAGGGTTTGCACCCGGGGGTGGCACCGATATCCTGGCCCGCATCGTCGCGCAAAAACTGCAAACCATGTGGGGCATCACGGTGCTGGTCGAGAACCGCGCCGGGGCCACTGGGGTGATCGCTGCTGAAGCGGTGGCCAAGGCCGCCCCTGACGGCAACACACTGCTGATGGGACACATCAACAGCCATGCACTGGCCCCCGCCCTCATGCCCAAGCTCAGCTATGTGGTGGAGCGCGACTTTACACCTTTGACCTTGGTCGGAATCACGCCCAATTTGTTGATTTCCAACAACGACCAGCCCGCCAAAACCGTGGCCGAATTGGTGGCGCAATGCAAGGCCAACCCAGGCAAGGTGAGCTTTGGCTCTGCCGGCCAAGGGTCAGCCCAACACATGGCCCTCGAATCTTTCAAATTGGCAGCGGGTGTGGACACCATCCACATCCCCTACAAAGGATCTGGCCCCATGTTGGTCGATTTGATTGGGGGACAAATCGGTTACTCGTTTGACACCATGACCGCTGCGACACCCCACGTCAAAAGTGGCAAGGTGCGCGCGATTGCACAAACCCGAGCCAAACGGGCCTCCAGCTACCCCAATGTGCCCACCATGGTCGAAGCGGGCTTCCCCAACTTCGAGGCCACCACTTGGTACGGCTTGGTAGGTCCAGGCAAACTCCCCCCGGCCATGGCGCAACGCATGAACGAGGACATCAACAAGGTCTTGGTCATGCCGGACGTGGTGGAAAAATTGGCCCTGTATGGCGCAGAAGACGGCGGTGGTTCAGCGCAACGCTTTGCTGATTTCATCCGCACCGAGCAAATCAAGTGGGCCAAAGTGGTCAAAGACAGCAACGTGAAGTTGGACACCTGATGCCAGACAACAGCCCTTTAGGCACTGTGGAATTTGCTGTCGAGCAAGGCGTGGCCACGGTCACTTTCAACCGCCCCCAGGCACGCAACGCCATGACCTGGGCCATGTACCAACAGCTCAGCGAACATTGCCGGGGCTTCAAAGCCGATGCAGGTGTGCGGGCCGTGGTGTTTCGCGGTGCGGGCGGACAGGCTTTTGTGGCGGGTACCGACATCGAGCAATTCAAAACCTTCAGCTGCGGCGATGACGGTGTGGCCTACGAAGCGCAAATCGAGGCTTGCATCGACTTGCTCTGCTCGCTGCCCATGCCCACCGTGGCGCTGATTGAAGGTTGGGCCGTGGGCGGCGGACTGGCCATTGCCACGGCCTGCGACTTTCGATTGGCCACGCCCGGCTCACAATTGGGCGTGCCCATTGCCAAAACCCTGGGCAACTGTTTGTCGGTGGCCAATGTGGCGCGTTTGTGCGCAGCTTTCGGGCCACAACGCGTCAAACGCATGTTGATGCTGGCCGACATGATCGGCGCCGATGAGGCCCTGGCCTGCGGTTACCTGCACCAATTGGTTACCCCCGATGAGATCGTCGGGGCCACTGCCGCCTTGGTTCAACGCCTGACCGCTTTGGCCCCCGTGACCCAGCAAGTCAGCAAACACGCCCTGAGCCGCTTGGTCCAGCACAGCGCGCCCGAGGCCGAAGACCTGATCCGCCAAGCCTATGGCAGCGAAGACTTTAAAGAAGGCGTGGATGCCTTCGTGGCCAAACGCAAACCTGTTTGGAAAGGCCGCTGACGGGCACGAGCGGAATGCACCAGGCCAAGGGCTCTTTAGAGATCCTCTAAACGTCCTAGATCAGCGACTCAAACCCGCTCGGCCACCCAAGCCTGCACGCTGGCCAGCGCTGCGGGCAAGGCAGCAGGGTTGGTGCCACCGGCCATGGCCATGTCAGGCTTGCCGCCGCCTTTGCCGCCCACTTGCCCTGCCACAAAGTTGGCTAACTCACCGGCCTTGACCTTGCCCACGGTGTCGGCGGTCACGCCAGCGGCGATGTTGACCTTGTCGCCATCGACCGCAGCCAGCACGATCACAGCGGTTTTCATCTTGTCCTTGAGCTTGTCCATGGTGTCGCGCAGGGTCTTGGCATCCGCCCCTTCGAGCTTGGCCACCAGCAGCTTGACGCCCTTGATGTCGACGGCTTGGGTCAGCAACTCGTCGCCCTGGGCCGAAGCCAGCTTGCCTTTGGCTGCAGCGAGTTCTTTTTCCAACGCTTTGACCTGGTCCAGCACTTGGGCAATGCGGTTGTTCAATTCAGCAGGCTGGGCTTTCAGAGTGCCCGCAGCTTGCGTCACGGTGTCTTCCAGCGACTGCAAATAAGCCAGCGCATTCACCCCGGTCACGGCTTCGATGCGGCGCACGCCTGCGGCCACACCGCCTTCGCCCACGATCTTGAACAAGCCGATGTCGCCCGTGGCTTTGACGTGGGTGCCGCCGCACAGTTCGCGGCTGGAGCCAATGTCCAAAACGCGCACAGTCTCGCCATATTTCTCGCCAAACAGCATCATGGCACCGGTCTTCTGGGCGCTTTCGATGTCCATCACACGCGCTTGAGCCGTGGCGTTGGCCAAGATTTCGGCGTTGACTTGGGCTTCGATCTGGCGGATTTCGGAGTCGGTCACAGGCGCGTTGTGCGCAAAGTCAAAACGGGTGCGATCGGCATTCACCAAGCTGCCCTTTTGCTGGACATGGCTGCCCAGCACTTCGCGCAGGGCCTTGTGCATGAGGTGCGTAGCTGAGTGGTTGCGCACGGTGGCGGCACGCACGGCCATGTCAACATGCGCCTGCACTGCGTCGCCCACCTTCAGGCTACCGGATTTGATTTCGCCATGGTGGCCAAATACATCGGCCTTGATCTTGAGCGTATCCAACACGTTGAACTGGCCACCCGCGTTGTGGACCATGCCCTGGTCGCCCACTTGGCCGCCGGACTCGGCGTAGAAAGGCGTGCTGTTCAGCACGACCACGCCCGACTGACCGGCTTGGAGTTCGTTTACCGCATGGCCGTCGGCGTACAAGGCCAGCACTTTGGCGTTGGCCGTCAGGTCGTCATAGCCCACAAAATCGTTGCCCGCGCCCGAATAATCGAGCGCCTTGTCCATCTTGAACTTGCCTGCCGCACGGGCTTGGGCTTTTTGCTTTTCCATGGCGGTGGCAAAACCAGTTTCGTCCACAGTCAAACCACGTTCGCGGCAGACGTCAGCCGACAGGTCGAGCGGGAAGCCGTAGGTGTCGTGCAGCTTGAAGGCCACTTCACCGGGCAGCACTTTGACGCCGCCGTCAAGGGCCGAATCCAGAATCTGCATGCCGCTTTGCAAGGTTTCGAAGAAACGCTCTTCCTCCACACGCAAGATGTCGGCAATGCGCTCGGACTGATCGGCCATGTTGGGATAAGCCGCGCCCATGAGCTTCACCAAATCGGGCACCAGCTTGTGGAAAAACGGTTTTTTCTGGCCCAGCAAATAACCGTGGCGAATCGCGCGGCGGATGATGCGGCGCTGCACATAGCCACGGCCTTCGTTGCTGGGCACCACACCGTCGCTCACCAAGAACGCGGTGGCGCGGATGTGGTCGGCGATCACGCGCAGTGACTTGTTGTTCAGGTCGATGCAGCCTGTTTCACGCGATGCGGCTTTGATCAACGCGTCAAAAATATCGATCTCGTAGTTGCTGTGGACATGTTGAAGAATGGCTGCAAGACGTTCAAGGCCCATACCGGTGTCAACGCAGGGCGCGGGCAGCGGCGTGACCGCACCGGTCTCGTCCATGTTGAACTGCATGAACACGTTGTTCCAGATCTCGATGAAACGGTCGCCGTCTTC
>CAJBLW010000436.1 GCA_903953985.1 uncultured Burkholderiales bacterium | reverse complement strand
GCCCTCGACCAGTTTGGTCACGTACTCCATGCCGTCAAAGCTGAACTTGGCCTGGTTGTTGGCAAACTGCATCTCGATAGCCCCGTCGGCGTCCGACAGCAAGCGCTGCAGTTCCAGCACGGTCTTGCGTGGCAAGATGACTTCTTGTTTGGTGGGCACTTCCACGTCGAGCGTGGCGGCGGTGAAAGCCAGGCGGTGGCCGTCGGTGGCGACCAGGCTCAGGCGGTTGCCTTCGGCCACAAACAAGATGCCGTTCAAGTAGTAGCGGATGTCGTGCACGGCCATCGCAAACGACACCTGACCCAGCAGTTGCTTGAGGGTTTTTTGCGGAATGCTGAACACGGGGCCGAAGCTGGCGGCTTCTTGCACCAATGGAAAGTCTTCTGCGGGCAAGGTCTGCAAAGTGAACTTGGACTTGCCGCCTTTCAAAATCAGTTTGGCTTGCGAAGACTCGAGGCTCACCGTTTGGTCGGCAGGCATGGTGCGCAAGATGTCGATGAGTTTGCGTGCGCCCACCGTGGTCGTGAAGTCGCCCGGGTCGCCTTCCATCTCAGCCGTGGTGCGAATCTGGATCTCCAGATCGCTGGTGGTCAGTTGCAAGGCGTGGCCCGTTTTACGGATCAACACGTTGGCCAGCACGGGCAAGGTGTGGCGGCGCTCAACAATGCCGGACACGGATTGCAGGACCGACAGCAATTTGTCTTGGGTGGCCTTCAGGACGATCATTGGTCTACCTTTGGTGGTTTTTGCCGCCGAAGCTCAAAGCTTGGCGAATTTTTCACAACAGCATGCATTTTCGCTGTTTTTTGGACTCAAAACGGTCTGCATGAGGCTCAAATCAGCTAAAAACGGGGCGGCTGTACGGGGTGCGAGTGTTCTCAGCCCTTGAGGGACTGTTCGAGCACGTGCAGTTGTTGGTTCAGCTCGGTCAGCTGCTGGCGTTCGGCGTTGATCTTGCGAACGGCGTGCAGCACGGTGGTGTGGTCACGCCCGCCAAACAGCTCACCGATCTCGGGCAGGCTTTTTTGGGTCATTTCCTTGGCCAGGTACATGGCAATCTGGCGCGGGCGGGCAATGCTGGCCGGGCGTTTCTTGCTGTACATGTCCGCCACCTTGATCTTGTAATAGTCGGCAACGGTTTTTTGGATGTTCTCAACACTGATCTGGCGGTTCTGGATGGACAGCAAATCACGCAGGGCATCGCGGGCCAGCTGGATGGAGATGTCTTTTTGGTTGAACCGAGAGTAAGCCAAAATTTTGCGCAGCGCCCCTTCAAGCTCGCGCACGTTGGACCGAACGTTTTTGGCCACAAAAAACGCCACATCCTCAGGCATTTCGCTGCCCTCGCTGATGGCCTTGTTGATCAAAATGGCCACCCGCATTTCGAGTTCAGGCGGCTCCATGGCCACCGTCAGGCCCGAGTCAAAGCGCGAGACTAAGCGTTCGTGGATGTCGGCCAGGCCCTTGGGGTAGGTGTCGCTGGTCATCACGATGTGCGATTTTTTGGCCAAAAGGGCCTCGAAGGCGTTGAAAAACTCTTCTTGCGTGCGGTCCTTGTTGGCAAAGAACTGAACATCGTCGATCAGCAGCAAATCGAGCGAGTGGTAGTGGTGTTTGAACTCGTCAAAAGTCTTGCGTTGGTAAGCTTTAACCACATCCGACACAAACTGTTCAGCATGGATGTACAAAACCTTGGCTTCAGGCCGGTCGGCCAACAGCTTGTTGCCGATGGCGTGCATCAGGTGGGTCTTGCCCAAGCCCACGCCGCCATAGATGAACAAGGGGTTGTAAAGCTGCCCTGGCGAGCCCGAGACGTGCATGGCCGCAGCGCGCGCCATGCGGTTGGCGGTGCCCTCGACCAGGTTGTCAAAATTCAGAGCGCTGTTGAGGCGGTTGCGGAAGGTGTTGGCCGCCGCTTCTTCGGGCGCAGGTACGGACTCTGTCGCCGCCTCCATGGACGAAGGGGTGGATGCTTTTGTAGGCCTGATGCCGCCTTCGCGAGGAGTGATCGCTAACTCAATCTTGACGGGGTGGCCTTGCAGATTTTCCAGCAAAGCTGCCAGACGGCTGGCGTATTGGGCGCGTACCCAGTCGAGTTTGAAGCGGTTCGCCACAAACAAAGTGACGCTGAGCTGGTCGTCTGAGACCTGTGCGCTGAGCGGTTTGATCCAGGTGTTGAACTGCTGTTCGGGCAGTTCTCGGGCGAGTTCTTCAACACAAGCTTGCCACAACATTTGGCCTGCATCCATTTGAAATTCTGGGGTGATTCCCTCGGGCATGTAGTACTTTTTATTGTGGACAGTGGGAGTCTGGGACAGCGGGATGTGCGGCTTTATCAAGAGCTTATCCACATACCGATTCGGTTCGGGAGGGCGATCATAAACCACATCGATCCGATTGAACCCCGGGCTCACCCTGATGGGAGAAAATACAGTTGATTTGCCGGTCTTGCGAAAGTTTGCGATAATCTTGGGTTTCGCCCAAAGCTGATTAACGCCCCTGGGCACAAAGGAAGAATTATGAAACGCACCTATCAACCCTCCAAGACACGTCGCGCCCGTACCCACGGCTTTCTGGTTCGCATGAAGACCCGTGGCGGCCGCGCTGTGATCAACGCACGCCGCGCCAAGGGTCGCAAGCGTCTGGCTGTCTAATTCGGACGCCTTGATGCCCATTCGACCGTCTGGCTGTGGCCTGTCGCCACTGTGGGCGGTCAATGCCGGGGTTTGGCCATCGTGCAGCGTTTGAAAACACGCCCACAATTTCAGGCCGCCCTGGCGGGCGGCACGGTCTCGCGGACGCCGCATTTTGCATTGCACCGCCTGAACTTGGCTCAGCCCAATGACACCCTCTTGGCAACTGCTCCAGTTTCTGGGCCTGCCCCTTCGCCGGAGCAGGCCCTTTTTGGCTTGTTCGATGTCTGGCTGGGTGCCATGGTGCCCAAGCGCTGGGCGCGTCGCGCTGTGACGCGCAACGCCATCAAGCGACAGATTTACAACGTGAGCGAACGTTTCGGTGATCGCTTGCCTGTGGCCGCACATGTGGTGCGACTGCGCACGACCTTCGACCGCCAGCAGTTCATCAGCGCCACCTCCGAGCCCCTGAAGCAGGCTGTGCGCGAGGAGTTGGTGCAGCTGTTCGAGCGTGCCGTGGTCAAGGAAGGGCGGCCATGATCGCTCAGCGTTTCCTCATGGGTATTGTGCGTGGGTATCGTTTGTTGCTGAGCCCTTGGCTGGGCTCGTCTTGCCGCTTCGAGCCGACTTGTTCTTTGTATGCCCTTGACGCCCTTGCGCAACATGGCGCCGCCAAGGGCAGTTATCTCACGGTGCACCGGTTGTTGCGCTGTGGCCCGTGGTGCCAAGCTGGCCACGATCCTGTTCCAGTGCAAGCACCGAGCTTGTTCACGGCTTTGTTTCCTCCTAGTTCGTCAAAGAAGACCCCATGACTGATATCCGTCGCACCATCCTTTGGGTGATTTTTGGTTTTTCCATGGTCTTGCTGTGGGACCAATGGCAGCTGCATAACGGCAAAAAGGCCACTTTTTTCCCCAAGCCCGAAGTGGCCACCACCGCATCTGCTCCTGCATCTTCGTCTTCGTCTGTATCTGTGCCTGCAGCGGCTGCCAAAGCCAATGCTGTGCCTACAACGTCTGCCGCAGTGGCAGCAACACCGGGTCTGGTGCCCAGCTCTGCGCCTGCTGCTTCGGCTGCCCCGCGCGAGAAGATTGAGGTCCAAACCGATGTGCTCAAGCTCAGCTTTGACTCAGAAGGCGGCTCGCTGGTTTTCTCTGAATTCACCAAGCACCGCGACTTGGTTGACTCGAAAAAGAACATGGTCTTGCTGGACCAAAGCAGCAGCCGTGTGTATCTGGCGCAGACCGGCCTGATCGGTGGTGATTTCCCGACCCACAAAGCACCCATGGCCTTCAGCGGGGAGCGCAGCCTGAAAGCGGGTCAAAACGAACTGACTTTGCGATTCGAATCGGCTGAAATGAATGGTGTCAAGCTCGTCAAGACCTACACGCTCAAGCGCGGCAGCTATGTGATCGATGTCAAGCACGAGGTGGTCAACAACGGTCAGGCCAGCGTGTCGCCGCAGCTGTACATGCAGCTGGTGCGTGACGGCAACAAGCCTGAAGGCGAATCGTCTTTCTACTTCACTTTCACCGGACCGGCCATTTACACCGATGCCAAAAAGTACCAAAAGTTCGAGTTCAGTGACATCGAAAAGAACAAGGCCGAAGTTGAAAAGACATCGACCAACGGCTACGTGGCCATGGTTCAACACTACTTTGCCAGTGCTTGGTTGTTGCCCGATGGCGTAGCGCGTGAAAATTTTGTTCGCAAGGTCGACACCAACCTTTATGCCGTGGGCATGATCACGCCCTTTGCCGATCTGGCACCTGGCCAGTCCAAATCTCTGAGCAACCAGCTCTACAGTGGCCCTCAAGAAGAAAAGGTGCTGGAAGCCCTGACGCCTGGCTTGGACTTGGTGAAGGACTACGGCTGGCTGGCCATGCTGTCCAAGCCGTTGTACTGGCTGCTGGACCAACTGCACAGCGTGCTGAACAATTGGGGATGGTCCATCGTTGCCTTGGTGCTGCTGATCAAGATCGCTTTCTATTGGCTCAACGCCAAGGCCTATTCCAGCATGGCCAAGATGAAAGCCATCAACCCCAAAATCATGGAAATGCGCGAGCGCCTGAAAAACGATCCGCAAAAAATGCAGCAAGAGATGATGAAAATCTACCGCGAGGAAAAGGTCAACCCCATGGGCGGCTGCTTCCCGATCATGGTTCAGATCCCGGTGTTCATTGCCCTGTATTGGGTGTTGCTGTCCAGCGTCGAGATGCGCAATGCGCCATGGATCGGCTGGATCCATGATTTGTCAGCGCCAGATCCGTTCTTCCTCCTGCCGGTGGTCATGACCTTGACCACTTTGCTGCAGACCGCGCTCAACCCCGCGCCACCCGATCCGATGCAAGCCAAGCTGATGTGGTTCATGCCGCTGATTTTCTCGGTGATGTTCTTCTTCTTTCCGTCGGGCCTGGTGTTGTACTGGATCACGAACAACATCTTGTCGATTGCCCAGCAGTGGATGATCAACACCCGCATGGGCGTGCCGCCGCAGTTCAACCTGCCCAAGTTCAAGTAAATTTCCATCCATTCAAAGGGCCGCGCAAGCGGCCTTTTTTTGCTTCACCTCGTTCATTGCCACCATGCTCGCCCGCCACCAAGAACCCATCGTCGCCATCGCCACCGCACCGGGTCGTGGCGCGGTGGGCATTGTGAGGGTGTCGGGCAAGAATCTGTCCTCGCTCATTCTGGCCTTGTGCGGGCGCAACCTGAAAGCGCGCGAGGCCACTTACCTGCCTTTTTCCGATGCCGATGGCAGCCCGATCGACCACGGTTTGGCGCTGCACTTTGTGGCACCGTACTCGTTCACGGGAGAAGACGTGCTGGAGTTGCAGGCCCATGGTGGACCGGTGGTGCTGCAGTTGTTGGTGGCTCGTTGTCTGCAGGCGGCGGCCGAACTGGACTCGGTCACAGGGCAGCCACGCTTGGCCGGTTTGCGCGTGGCGCAGCCGGGCGAATTTTCGGAACGTGCTTTTTTAAACGACAAGATCGACCTAGCACAAGCCGAGGCCATTGCCGACCTGATCGATGCCAGCACCGAGGCTGCGGCGCGCAGCGCCAGTCGGTCTTTGGCGGGTGACTTTTCCAAAGAAATCCATGGGCTGAGGGACGCCTTGATCCACCTGCGCATGTTGGTCGAGGCCACGCTGGACTTCCCGGAAGAAGAAATCGACTTTTTGCAAAAGGCCGATGCACAAGGCCAGCTGAACCGTCTTCAAGCGGCCTTGATGACGGTGCTGGGCAAAGCCAAACAAGGCGCGCTGCTGCGCGAAGGCATCAAGGTGGTGATTGCAGGCCAGCCCAATGCGGGCAAGAGCTCGCTGCTCAACGCACTGGCCGGAGCGGAGCTGGCCATTGTGACGCCCATTGCAGGCACCACGCGGGATGTGGTGCAGCAGACCATCCAGATTGAAGGCGTGCCGCTGCATGTGATCGACACCGCCGGGCTGCGCGAAGGCGAGGGCGTGGACGAGGTCGAGCAAATCGGCATTGCCCGCGCCTGGGGGCAGATCGAGAACGCCGACGCGGTGCTGTTTTTGCACGACCTGACGCGCGTAGGCCAAGCCGAATACGACCAAGCCGATGCCGACATCGATGCCGCCTTGAAGACAAGACTGTCCACCAGCGTCGCTGTGATCGACGTGTGGAACAAAGCAGATGCAGCAAGCAGCGCACAAGAACGCACAGGCTTAACGCTCTCGGCCCGCACAGGCGAAGGCCTAGAGGCTCTGCGCCAGCAACTGCTGCAGCAAGCCGGTTGGCAACAAGCCAGCGAAGGCCTGTTCATCGCCCGCGAACGCCATGTGCAAGCGCTTCACCGCGTGCGCGAACACCTGGGAGTGGCCGATGCGCACTTGGCCGCGCAAGCGCAAAACCTCGACCTGCTGGCCGAAGAGCTGCGCCTAGGCCAAATCGCGCTCAATGAGATCACGGGCGAGTTCAGCGCCGACGATTTGTTGGGCGTGATTTTTTCTAGCTTTTGCATCGGCAAATAAGCCCTGAGGGCTTGTGCCGCCCAGCGACAAGGGCAGCCCCTGCACTGCCAACAACCACTCAGCCGACCCTTGGATTAGGGTTTGCGAGGGTGCGTCTCTCTTCATTTTTATGCACAATTTTAAAATCATGCAAGAAATAGCCACCAACACCACCGTCTCAGAGCAAGCCTTTCAGGCTTTACGGCTGGACGTTTTATCTGGCCGCCATGTGCCAGAGAGCAAGCTCAAAGTCGACGCCCTGCAACAGCAATATGGCTTTTCCAGCAGCCCGCTGCGAGAGGCACTGAACCGCTTGGTGCAAGAGGGCTTGGTCAAAGCGGACGAACGTCGTGGCTTCAGGGTGGCCGCCATGTCGGCAGACGATCTGGCAGACATCACCAAAATGCGCCTGCTGCTCGACGTGACCGCACTGCACGAATCGATCCAACACGGCGATGACGCTTGGGAGGCGAACATTGTGGCGAGCTTTCATCGCCTCGAAAAAATAGAGTCCCGCCTGCCACAAGGGCCGGTTGTCCTTGACGCCGAATGGAGCCAACGCCACCGGGACTTTCACATGTCACTGATCGCCGCCTGCCCTTCTGAGCGGCAATTGGCCTGGAGCATGAGCCTGTTTGACCAAGCAGAGCGCTATCGCCACTTCGCCGCACGCAACCGAACCGTGCTCAAAAAGAAAGACGCCGAGCACCGCGCCCTGATGAAAGCCGTGGTACGGCGAGATGCGGCCACGGCCGCTCAAATGCTCAGCGAACACATTGCCAGCACGCAAACCAATGTGCTGGCCGCTTTTGCCCTGACGCAAAAAAACCGCGTTTGATTTCATTCACTTTTTGAACCCAAAGCCCCCATGCTGAAAGTCACGCAACCTACTCCCTCCCATTTCGGCATCTATGTTTGGGATGTCGAAAAAATGGTGCACTTTTACACCTCTGTGTTTGGTTTGGTGGTGAACGACCGAGGGGTAGGCAAAACCTTCAAAGCCCCCTTGGTTTTTCTGAGCTCGACACCCGACCAGCACCACCAATTGGTCATCGCCGGCGGCCGCCCCCCAGAGGCCACCTTCAGCACTGTGATGCAACTGTCATTTGCTGTGCCCTGTATCCAGTCGCTGCGAGAGTTGCGCGACAAAGCCACAGCCTTGGGCGCGACCAAGGTCATGCCCATGAATCATGGCAATGCTTTGTCGGTTTACTTTGCAGATCCGGAAGGCAACACGGTGGAAATCTACATCGACATGCCTTTCTACATCTCACAGCCTCACGGCGACCCGCTCGACCTGAGCCTGGACGACGAGACCATCCTGCGCCAGACCGAAGCCATCTGCCGCAGTGACCCCAGCTTCATGCCCATTGACCAATGGCAAGCGCAATTTGTCCAAAAATCTAAATTCATTTCACCGAAGGAACCCTCATGAAATTACTCTCATTCGCACACCAAGGTCGCGAGACTTGGGGCGCCGTCACCGGCCCCGATACTGTGGTCGATCTGGGCCAGGCGATGCCGCAATTTGCCACGCTCACCGACTACATTGCTTCGGGCGCTTACTTGCAAGCGCAGCATGACGTGGCCCAACAAAAGACGTCCATTGCCATGGGCGACATCACCTTCTTGCCGGTCATCCCCAAACCGGAAAAAATCGTGTGTGCTGTGCGCAACTACATGGACCACCACAAAGAGGTGCTGGCCGCAGGCATGCAGCGCGAATTGACCGAAGAGCCTCCCATTTTTCTGCGCGTCTGGCGCTCACAGGTCGCGCATGGCCAACCCATCATTTGTCCCAAGGTCTCTGGTTCCCTCGACTGGGAAGGCGAGTTGGCCGTGATCATTGGCAAAGAAGGCCGCAACATTTCTGAAGCCGATGCGTTTGACCATGTGGCGGGCTACTCTTGCTACAACGATGGCAGCATCCGCGAATGGCAATTTCACGCCAAGCAAATCGCTTCGGGCAAGAATTTTGAATCCACCGGCGGCTTTGGCCCCTGGATGGTGACGGCTGACGAGATTGCCCCCAACCAAGAACTGAAGCTGATCACGCGCTTGAATGGCGAAGTGGTGCAGTCCAGCCACACCGGACACATGATCTTCCCGATCGCCAAGCTGATCAGCTATGCCTCCACCATCTTCACCCTGGTGCCCGGCGATGTGATCGCTACCGGCACACCCGCAGGCGTGGGCTGGAGCCGTAAGCCCGCCTGGTTCATGAAGCCGGGCGATGTGTGCGAGGTGGAGATCGAAGGCATCGGCACTTTGGTCAACCCCATCGCCGCTCAAGCCTGAGCACAAGCCTGAACATGAAAGCGATCCAAGTCCATGTGACGGGCGGACCCGAAAACCTGCGGGAGGTGAACCTTCCAGAGCCGGTGCCCGGTCGCGGACAGATTCGCGTCAAGGCCAGCACCATCGGGGTGGGTCGCCCCGATGTGCTGCTGCGCAAAGGCACCTACAAATGGATGCCGCCACTGCCCGCCATTCCAGGCGCCGAATTGGCCGGTGTGGTGGATGCCGTGGGCGAGGGCGTCACTCAATGGCAAATGGGTGAACGCGTTTTGGTCAGTTCCCGAGAGTTGCCCCAACGTGGCGGCTGTTATGCAGAAGCCATCGTGGTCCCCGAAGATGCACCCTACCGATTACCAGACACCGTCTCGTTTGACGATGCGGTGAGTCTGCCCAATTTGCAGCTGGCTTTGGCCCTCATGCAAATCGCAGGACCCACCAGCGCAGACCTATCCTATGTGTTGATCTCTGGCGCTTCGGGTGGCGTGGCGGGCATGTTATGCCAGGTGGCCAAACTCAAGGGCTTTGTCACCATAGGCACCAGCAGGAGCCGTGACAAAGCGCAGTTTGCCTTGGCCCATGGTTTTGACCACGTCATTTGTACTGACGACGAAACACCGAAAGATCGCCTTGCGCACATCACCAAGGGCCAAGGGCTGAATCTGGTGTTTGACCATTTGGGCGGGCAAAGTCTGGTGGATGGACTCAAGAGCTTGGCGCCCTTTGGCACCCTGGTGTCCTACAACATCGTGCAGGGTCCGCCCACGGAAGACACCTTCCAGGTGATGCGCCAATTGCTCGAAAAAAGCCTGGCGATCCGGTGTTTTTCCATGCACACCTTTGACGCAGACCGTGACACACGACGCGAACTGATGAACGAGGCGATTGCGCTGTTGGCAAACAAGCGCGTTAGCTTTTCGCCCCCTCAGATTTACAAGCTCAGCGAGGTCCAAAAAACCCACGCGTTACTCGACCAAGGACTTGTCAGTGGAAAGCTGGTCATGCACCCATGACACTCAGCTGAAACCGTGCATTTGACAGTGAAATTTTCATAAACAGGAGACAAAAATGCTTCGCCGACAACTTCTCGCCACTTTGACTGCCACCACCTTGGCCTTGCCAATGCTCGCGCTGGCACAAGCCTACCCCGACCGCCCCATCAAAGTCATGCAAGGCTTTGCTCCAGGCGGCAACGCCGACAACATCGCCCGGACTGTAGGCGTAGAAATGAGCAAGGGCTTAGGCCAAAACATCGTGGTCGAAGCTCAGGCAGGCGCAGGAGGCACCATTGCGGCCACCACCGTCGCCAAGTCAAGGCCTGATGGCCATACCTTGCTGTTGGCTACGGGCGGGCATGCTGTGGCTGGCGCTTTGTACAACAACTTGGCTTACCGCACGGTACAAGACTTTGAGATGGTCAGCACCATCACTTACTTCCCGTTTTTGGTGGTCGTTCCGGCCAACAGCAAATATGCCAGCCTGTCGGCATTGTTGGCCGCAGCCAGAGCGAACCCCACCGAGGTGAGCTACGGCACCGCGGGCATTGGCTCCACCCACCATCTGGCCGGTGAGTTGCTCGCCAGCACGTCGAAGACTCAGCTGCTGCATGTGCCGTTCCGGGGCGACTCGGCCTCACTCACATCCCTGCTCGGCGGTGAAATTCCGATGATCATTGCCCCGCCCACGGCGGTCATGGCCAACATCAAATCTGGCAAGCTTCGCGCTATTGCCACCACCGGTCCTCAGCGCTGGCAGGGTCTGCCCGATGTACCGACCGTGTCTGAGCAAGGCGTGGCGGGTTACGACGTGCAGTCATGGGCCGGTTTGATGGCGCCTGCAGGCACACCCAAACCCGTCATTGACCGCCTGAACGCCGAGTTGCAAAAAGCGCTTTTGGTGCCCGCTGTGAAAACGCGCCTGGAGGATATGGGCGGCGAGGTGCGCGGCAGCACATCGGAAGAGATGCGAAATATGGTGGCTGCACAAACTCAAAAATGGATTCAAGTGGTGAATGACGCCAAAATACCGAAAAACTAAGTCCTTCAGCGGGTTTCGGGTGCCTGACCCAAACGGGCACCTTGTTGTCAACGCACTCAAAGGCCCCGTTCCCGACTTTTTTTGAAAGCTCAAGATGTCATTGATTCAGATCCGCAAACGCAGCCTCACCATTGAAACGACGTACCACGAAGGCGGCCCTGTCACGGACCAGCCTTTGAAGCTGGCCGCCGCATGCGCTGTCATTCACAACCCCTATGCAGGCACCTATGCGCCTGACCTCATGCCTTTCATGGCCGAGCTCAGGTCATTGGGCACCGTGTTGGCACAAGAGTTGATCGACACACTGGGCAAAGACAACATCGAGGTTTACAGCAAAGCCGCCATCGTGGGCGTCAATGGTGAAATGGAACACGGCGCTGTCTGGCACGAAGCAGGGGGCTGGGCCATGCGCTCCTTGTTGGGCGACCCCAAAGCCATCGTGCCTGCCAGCAAAGCGGTGGCCAGCGCGGGGTATCGCCTGATGGTGCCCGTGCATTACATCCACGCTTGCTATGTGCGCAGCCACTTCAACAGCATGGAAGTGGGCATTCAGGATGCGCCGCGCCCCAACGAAATTTTGTTTGCGCTGGTCATGGGCACAGGGCCCCGCGTGCACTCCCGGCTGGGCGGATTGACCAAGGACAAGGTTTCCGTCCACGACGGGCAGCGTTGATCACATCTCAACTGGTCACTTCAGTGACTGATGGTGCAAAGGTTTCATTTCAAGATGACTCCTTTGCTTTTTTCATGTCAGACCATGGTCACATCCGAACAACCCACGCTCAGCGCCGAGCAAGATGCGTATTTGCGCGGTCGTTCGGACTGGATGGGCACTTATTTGGTGTTGCACGCTTGGGGGGTGATCGCACTGGCGATGGCTTTTTTCATCGCTTGGCCCAACCCCTTGAGTTTCATCATCGCGGTGATTGTCATTGGCGGGCGGCAGCTGGGCTTGGCGATTTTGATGCACGATGCAGCGCACCGCGCCCTGTTCAAGAACACCCGGCTTAACGACACGCTGGGCGCGTTTTTGTGCGGCTGGCCCGTGGGTGCAAGCCTCACGCTGTACCGTCCCTACCACCTGAGCCATCACCGTCACACCCAACAGGCCGAAGACCCGGATCTGATTTTGTCGGCCCCGTTTCCCATCAGCCCTAGTAGCTTTTGGCGCAAGATGCAGCGAGATATTCTGGGCATCACTGGCTATCAACGGCGCATGGAATTTTTCCGTATGGAAATGGGTGACGACCCCAGCCGTTTGCAGCGCTTGAAAAATCTTTTCCTAGCCGAAAAATACTTCTTGCTCAGCAACTTGGCGATCTTTGCCATCACGGCAGCAGTCGGCGTGTGGTGGGCTTACTTTGCCTTGTGGCTGCTGCCTTTGCTGACCTGGTACCAGGTCATCAGCCGCGTCCGCAACATTGCCGAGCATGCGGTGGTCGGCAACAACGACGACCGTTTACGCAACACCCGCACCACACTCACGAATTGGGGCCTGCGCATGGTGCTGGCGCCTTACTGGGTCAACTACCACCTGGAACACCACCTGTTTGTGTTCACCCCGTGCTGGAAGTTGCCTGCGGCGCACCGCATGCTGATCGCGCAAGGCTTTGGCCCGCGCATGGAACTGACCCAGGGTTATCTGGCCGTGCTGCGCAAAGCGGTGTCCAACCCGCATGACGACCCCGATCACGGCAAGCCAGGCGATCAACGCAAACGCGCTGCACTCATCTGACCGCCTCAAAACAAGGATTGAACATGGCACACCGACTCGACCAACAAGTGGCCATCGTCACCGGGGCCAGCCGCGGCATCGGCCGTGCGATTGCCGAGGCCTATGCGGCCGAAGGGGCCAGCCTGTGCCTGATCGCCACCGACACATCGCGCCTGCGGGAGGTCAAGGACAGCCTGGGCTTACCCGCCGAGCGCATCATGACTTTGGGCCTGAATGTGACCGAGCGTGACGCCTGCTTTGCGGCCGTGGCGCAAGTCGAAAAGCACTTTGGACGCGTCGACGTGCTGGTCAACAACGCCGGGGTGTACCGGGCCAAGCCTTTCCTCGACTACGCGCCGCAGGACTTTCAGGACATGCTCGATGTGAACCTGTTTGGCGTGCTGCACTTCATGCAGGCCTGCCTGCCGGGCATGCAGGCACGCCGACACGGGCGCATCGTCAACATCGCCTCCACGGCGGGCAAATGGGGATCGCGCAACCAAAGCGCCTACAACGTGAGCAAACATGCGGTGGTCGGCCTGACACGCTGCGTGGCCCTGGAGGCCAGCCCACACGCGGTCACGGTGAATGCGATCTGCCCAGGCTTTGTGCAGACCGACATGGTGGAAACGCTGAAAGCCCAGGTGGCCCAAAGCTCCGGAATGAGTGGCGACGACATGGTCAAGGCCGCACTGGCGCGGGTGCCGCTGGGGCGGGTGCTGAACCCCGACGAAATCGCTGCCCTGGCGGTCTACCTCGGCTCTCACGAATCACGCGGCATGACAGGGCAGTCCATCTTGCTCGATGGAGGCATGGTCATGGTCTAGTGTGCTTGTCGCCACCCATACCCATTCAATCCACATGAACATCGCTCTTTGGTTGGCGCGCACCGCCGAACGTTACCCGCAACAAGCGGCCATCGCGCACGGCACCGATGTCTGGTGCGATTACGCCGAGTTCGCCCACCGCGCTGCCCGCACGGCCAGTTGGCTGCACGCCCAAGGTGTGCAGCCCGGCGACCG
>CAJBLW010000435.1 GCA_903953985.1 uncultured Burkholderiales bacterium | reverse complement strand
GTGACCTGTTTGAGCTCAAACCAGTTGAACACATCCACCACCATGAACATTTGAGCGGCCAGGCCCGAGACATCGATCACCCAGGCCGAGAACTTGAAACCCATGCCCGTCAGCGTGGTGATGCCCAAGACAAATCCGACGCAGGCACACGCAGCGCCAATCCCCAGCGCCGCTTTGGCACCCATCTCGAAGCCCTGAACCAGCGCTTGTGGCCCCACCGCCATGCCGGTCATGTTTTTGCCCAAGGGCCCGATCAAGCGGGGAATCCACGAGCAGGCCACCGTGAGGGTGATGCCCCAAAAGGCGGCCAGAAAAGGCGTGTACTGCAGCAACAGCAGCGTGACCATGACCACCAGCGGTAAGAACAGGTGCCATGAACTTTTGATCACCCAACTCAAGGACGGAATGTCTTTGGGGTCCATGCCCTGGAGCTTCAATCGCTTGGCTTCCAGGTGCACCATGAACAAGATGGCAAAGTAATGCAGCAGTGCCGGCACAATCGCCACCAAAATCAAGGTGTTGTACGGAATGCCCAAGGTCTCGGCCATGATGAAAGCCGCTGCGCCCATGATGGGCGGGGTGATCTGGCCCCCGCAAGAAGCCGAGGCCTCGACGGCTCCCGCAAAGCGCGGCGAGAAGCCGACTTTTTTCATCATCGGAATGGTCATGACGCCGGTGGTCACGGTGTTGGCAATGGCCGAGCCAGAGATCATGCCGAACAGGCCCGAAGACACCACGCTGACTTTGGCCGGACCACCGGAAAAACGCCCCGCCGCAATGGTGGCCAGATTCACAAACAACTGCCCCAACCCGGTCAGTTGGGCCATGATGCCGAACAACACAAAGTGAAAAACAAAGGTGGCAACCACGCCCACCGGGATGCCGTAAATGCCTTCCGTGCCTTTGTACAAATGGGCCACGATGCGCGACAGGCTGTAACCCCGGTGCGACAAACCGCCCGGCAGATAAGGCCCGAGCAAGCCGTAAAAAATCGCCGCAATCGCCAGCAGCGGCAGGAAGATGCCCATGGTGCGGCGCGTGGCCTCGATCACCATGGCAATCGCAATCACGCCCATCATCAGGTCCAGCGGGGTGTGCTGGCCGGGGCGATCGATGTAGATGTGTTGAAAAAACACCAGCAGGTACAGCGAAAAGCCCGAAGCCAGTGCCGCAAACACCCAGTCGCGCCAAGGAATGTGGGTGTGGCTGCCATCGAAATGCTTGAAGGGCAAGGACAAGCCAGCCAATGCCACCAGCACCGCCAAGAAGGTGTAACGCATGGCGTCTGGGATGGGCTCCGTGATCTTGCCCAGCAAACTCCAGCCCATGAACAGGTAAAAGGCCGCCAGACCCACTGACACGGTCCATTCCCAGTGACCAGGCAGACGTTTTTGGCGCGGAAACACCAAAAAGCACAAGCCCAACACCACGGCCAGGTGGATGGCGCGGTGGGCGATTTCGTTTTCAAGGCCAAAACCGGCGGTGTAATAGTGCCAGGCCGACAGGCCTGCACACAACACCATCACGACTTTGGCACTCCAGCCAGCCAAGCGGCGGAAACTCGATTCGGGGTCAAACTGCTCGATCAGGCGATCGATCTCTTCTTGGCTGGTACTCATGGGTTTTCCATCATGGCAAAGGGCAATTTTCAGCCCGAATTTCTATTGATTTGGGGCTCAGCTGGCCCAGTAAAACTTCTCGCCCATCGGTCAGCACCAGCCGCATCGACTGGGCGGGCAAAGGCAAGACCACCAAAGGCTCCACCACCCGGTCCAGTTGCAAACGCCAACCCGCGCCATCGCGCAGCAAGCGCTCGCCGGGCGCGGCCGCCGATGGCAGACCGTAGCCCTCACCTTCAAAGCGCTCTTCGACCAAGTGCGCGCGCCAGCCCTGCGTGCTGTGACGCCACACATAGCGGTCCAGCACGGGGGTGCCCAGCACCGAGTGGGTGAACGCCACATCGGCAGCGGGTTGGGCCGGGTTCAGGGGCAAGCGGGTCAAGGCACGGCCGCTGCGGTGTTCGGTCAGCACCAGCTCACAAGCGGGCGCAGCCCCAGGGGCTGCCCATGCGCAGGCCACCAGCGCCCACGCCACCAGGGCGAGGCGCTTGGGGCATGTCACTTGGCGATGCCTTTTTCTTTGAAGTAACGCAAGGCACCGGGGTGCAAGGGCACGCTGGCCACCGAGGTGGCGGTGTTCAGGTTGATGTTTTTGCCCTGCACATGCACCTGGCCCATGATGGCGGTGTTCTCATACAGCGCCTTGGTCACCTCGTAGGCCACATTCTCGGGCACGCCATCGTGTGTGGCCCAAATGGCCATCACTGCCAGCGTGGGCACAGCGGCGGTCTGGCCCTTGTAGCTGTTGGCGGGCAGTTGCACTTGGGTGTAGTAAGGCTGCTCTTTGAGCAAGGTCGCGACTTCGGGGCCCGACAGCGGAATGATCTTCAAGGCATGGCTTTGTGCAAAGTCGGTCACCGCCGCCACGGGCACACCGCCCGTGATCAAAGTGGCGTGCAAGTTGCCGTCCTTGATCTTGTCCACCGCTTGGGTGAACGAGGAACTGTCTTCCTTGACGTCGGTGCGGGCCATGCCGTGCACCTTGAGCAAGTCGGTGACCAACTGGTACTGACCGGACCCAGGAGCACCCGAGGAAATGCTTTTGCCTTTGAGGTCTTTGACGCCGTTGATGCCCGAGTCGGCGCGGGTGATCAGTTGCACGGTCTCGGGGTACAGGGCGCCCAAGGCCCGCAGGTTTTTCAGGGGCGCGTTGGCAAACTGGGCTTTGCCGTTGTAGGCCGCGTCCAGAATGTCGGCCGCCACAAAGGCCGACTCGATGTCTTTGGTGCCCAGCAGTTTGGCGTTGCCCACCGAGGCTCCGGCGGCTTCAGCGGTGGCGGTGATTTTCTTGCCGTCGACCGTGGCCTTGTTGGAGATCAGCTGGGCCAGCATGCCGCCCAAGGGGTAATAGGTGCCTCCGGTGCCGCCCGTGGCCACACCGAAAAACACACGCTGTTGTGCGATGGCCGCACCCGAGAGCAAAGCGGCAGAAGCCACCACGGTGATGGCCAGACGGCGATTGATTTTCATGCTTCATTTCCTTCAGGAATGGGTGAGAGGTTCACAATGGACGGGGTCAGGAACGCTTGGGGCGTGCAGACTGGCCGGCAGCGTTACAGTGTGGATTGGAATTGCAAGCCCTGCCCATCGTTTGCAAAAATTGATGCTCAGCATCACAAAAACCAATGAAACCTTTTCATAACCTGGACGCAGTTTGATGAAAAAACGGGCTTCTGACAAAGTGTCGCCCCCTTCGTGGGAGCAGCTGGGCATCTGGGTGGCCTTGGTGGAAACCGGCTCGGTGTCGGCGGCGGCGCAGCGGCTGGAAATATCGCAAGCAGGCGTGTCGCAGCACATCCGGCAACTGGAAGAGACGCTGGGCACGTCGCTGCTGGACCGCGCCACGCGCCCGGCGCATCCCACCGCCGCAGGGCACCGGCTGTATGACCAAGCCCAAGATTTGCTTTCGCGTGCGGGACAAATGACAGAAACCGTGCGTTCGCTCAGCCGCAGCAAAAGGGCCATGCTGCGCATGGGCTGCGTCGATTCATTTGCCGCCGTGATCGGTCCGCAGATGGTGCGTGGCTTGTCCGGGCGTGTGCAGCGCTTGCGTCTGGTCTCGGGCATCAACCCGGGGCTGGCCGACATGTTTGACAACCACCAACTGGATGTGCTGATCACCACCGATGACCCCAAGTCCTTGCCCGGAAGGGAGTGTTTGGCCTTGTTCTCGGAGCAGTTTTTGGTGGCTGTGCCGTCAGAATTTCAGCCACCGCCTCTGGCGTCTTTGTCGCAACTGAGCCAGCTAAGACCCATGATGCATTACAGCACCCGCTCCAAAATGGGCGCTTTGGTGGACGCCTACCTGAGACGTCATGACCCCCACATCGAGCGCGTGTTCGAATTTGACGCGACCGACCCCTTGCTGAGCCTGGTGCGCGAAGACCTCGGTATCGCCCTGACCACACCCATGTGTTTGTGGCAATCGCGCTACCACGCCATGAACCTGAAATACCTGCACTTGAATGCGCTGCGGCACCAAGGGCAGACTTACCCGCCTTTGAAGCGAACCTTCTACCTCGTCTATCGCCCCGATGAGGTGGGCCCGTTGGCCCAAGACATCGCGGCCATGGTGCGGGTGGCGGTGCGAGAGTTGCAGCGTCAATGGGTGCTGGAACTGAAAATCCCCCACGACTTGCTCAGCGTCGAAGAGGCCAGCGAGATCTGAAGACGGATGCGCCAAGTGTGATGCTGATGATCAGCCAATCCAAAACTGATGCCCCTTGTAAACGCACACCTTAAGCTGACCCTGAACTACAGGAGTCGGATGTGAGCCATTGGGATGCGATCGTGATTGGGGCCGGGGTGATCGGGACTTCGGTGGCCTACAACCTGGCCGCCATGGGTGCCAAACGGGTGCTGGTGCTGGAGCGTGATCAAATCGGCGCGGGCACCACCTCCCAGTCCAGCGGGATCTTGCGCACGCACTATTCGGTGATCGAAAACGTGGTGCTGGCCCAGCAATCCTGGGCGGTCTTCAAAGACTTTGCGGCGCATTTGCAAGACGAGGACGCCTCGGCCGGTTTGGTGCGTTGTGGCTACCTGATTGCCTCGCCCGAAGGCCCTAAGCTGGAGCCCCTGGCCCAGTCTTTGGCGGCCCAACAGGCGCAGGGCATTGAGGTGCATCGCCTGAGCGCGCAAGAAGCCAGCGAGCGCCTGCCCATTTGCCGCTTTGACGATGCGGCCCTGATTGGCTTTGAGCCTGAGGC
>CAJBLW010000434.1 GCA_903953985.1 uncultured Burkholderiales bacterium | reverse complement strand
TTTTCGAGCTGGCTGGCCGCACCGAACTCTGGCGTCATCACGTTCATGGGCACATCCACATGCGGCTCGATGGAGGCGTCGCCCTGGCCAATGCCCGAGGTCTCCACCACGATCAAGTCAAAACCTGCCACCTTGCAGGCCGCCACCACATCGGGCAGGGCGGCCGAAATTTCAGAGCCAAAGTCGCGTGTTGCCAGCGAGCGCATGAACACGCGTGGGCCTTGTGACCAGGGGCCGATGGCGTTCATGCGGATGCGGTCGCCCAACAATGCACCACCGCTCTTGCGGCGGGAGGGGTCAATCGAGATCACGGCCACGCGCAGCGCGTCATCCTGGTCCAGGCGCAGGCGGCGGATCAATTCGTCGGTCAGGGATGACTTGCCCGCACCGCCGGTGCCGGTGATGCCCAACACGGGCACTTTCTTGCTGGCCGCTTGTTCGCGCACGGCTTTGACCACAGATGCATCGGCTTTGTCGTTTTCCAGGGCCGTGATCAACTGCGCCAGTGCCCGCCAGTTCATCTCGCTGTGGCCCTGAATCGCAGCCACATTTTTGGGGGCCAGGGGGCTCACGTCTTTGTCGCAGCGCATGACCATCTCACCGATCATCCCGGCCAGGCCCATTTTTTGGCCGTCTTCGGGGCTGAAAATGCGCACGCCATGCTCGGCCAGCATGCGGATCTCGGAAGGCACGATTACGCCACCACCGCCGCCAAACACCTGGATGTGCTGGCCCCCACGGGCTTTGAGCAGTTCGGTCATGTAGGAGAAGTATTCGTTGTGCCCGCCTTGGTAAGAGCTGATGGCGATGCCCTGGGCATCTTCTTGCAGGGCGGCGGTCACCACCTCGTCCACTGAGCGGTTGTGGCCCAGGTGGATGACTTCGGCGCCCATGCTTTGCAAGATGCGGCGCATGATGTTGATGGCCGCGTCGTGGCCGTCAAACAAAGATGCGGCGGTAACAAAACGCACCTTGTTCGTGGGGCGGTACTCGGCCAAGGCTTTGAATTCAGCGGACAGATCGGTCATGGGGCGTCTCCGGTATAGAGCGATTTTTGATTTGAGCTTTGACGTTGACGTAAACGTCAACCAAAACCCGCATCTTAGCCGTTGCAGCCTGTCCTGTCACTGACAGCCCGGTTGGGCAGGGCTGGGGTGCAAAAAGCTATGATTCAGGCCCGATTGATGCCCCCAACCAGGACCACACGCCATGACCTCATCCGCTAACCCCCATCCCGTCGCTGCCAACGGTTATGCCGGCGATGTGTCGCCCGAGCAGGCGTGGACTTGGGTGCAGTCGGGCGAGGCCGAGTTGGTCGATGTGCGCAGCGACGCTGAGCGTGCTTGGGTGGGGTTTGTGCCAGGCGCACACGCCCTGGCCTGGAAACAATGGCCTGGCATGGCGATGAACCCCGAATTTGATGCGGGCATGCAAGCGCTGGGCTCAGGCGGAAAAAAGTTGTTGCTGCTGTGCCGCAGTGGTGTGCGATCGATCGCTGCGGCCCAACGCGCCACCGAATTGGGCCTGCAGGCCTACAACATCCTCGAAGGCTTTGAAGGCGACCCGGACGCGCAAGCGCACCGGGGCCTCAAGGGGGGATGGCGCTTTCGTGGCTTGCCTTGGCAGCAAAACTGAGGGGCGTTTTTTCAGTTGGCGATGTCACCCTGGGCGAAGACCCGGGGTCCGTGCATTCAAAGACCCGGTGGCCGCTGGTTGATCATCTCCAGGTTCGCCAGTTCGTAGGCGTGGGCCAGTTTCAGCAAATCCCAATCACCTTGTGGTTTGCCGATCAGCGCCAGGCCCATGGGCACGCCGTTCGCTCCAAACCCTGCAGGCACGCTGATCGAGGGCAGCCCCGCAAAGGTGGCGTAAATCACCACCTCCATCCAGCGGTGGTAGGTGTCCATAGGGTGGCCCGCAATGCTTTGCGGCCAGCGCAGCGACACATCAAAAGGCCAGACCTGGGCCACCGGAATGGCCAACACGTCGAATTTTTCAAACAAGGCCAGCATGCTCATATAAAAGCGCGTGCGGCTGGCGCTTGCGGCCATCAATTGCGATCCCGTCAAGCCCAGGGATTGGTCATGCTCCCAAAGCGCCTCGGCTTTGATGTGCGCCCGGTTGGCGGGGTTAATCAGGAAGGGCGCGATGCGCGGCCCCACTAAAGCCTGCCGCCAGACCAACCAGGCTTGCCAGATTTGCTCAGGCGGCATGCCCAGCCGCGCTTCATCCACCGCACAGCCCATGCCCGAAAAGCTTTTCAGCGCCGATTGGCAAACTTCGAAAATGCCGTCTTCCATAGGCAAATAGCCCTGCAGGTTGCCCAGCCACCCAATGCGCTGGCCTTTGGGGTCGCTGTCCAAGGACCCCGCAAACACGGCCGGGTCACCGGTCAGGCTCAAGGGGCTTGAAGGGTGTGCCCCCGCTTGGGTTGACAGCAGCAGGGCCAAGTCAGCCACATGCCGGGCCATGGGGCCTTCGGTGGCCAGTTGGGCGATGAACACGTCTTGAGCGGGCGACATGGGCACACGGCCTTGCGAGGGGCGCAGGCCGAACACATGGTTCCAGCCCGCGGGGTTGCGCAAACTGCCCATGAAGTCCGAGCCGTCGGCCACCGGCAGCAGGCGCTGGGCCCGTGCTACGGCCGCGCCGCCGCTGCTGCCACCGGCCGTTTTGCTCGGGTCCCAGGCGTTGCGGGTGGGGCCAAACACTTCGTTGAAGGTGTGCGAACCCAGGCCGAATTCAGGCGTGTTGGTCTTGCCTATCACGATAGCGCCCGCCGCTTTGATACGTTGGACCATGAGGCCATCTTCGCTGGCCACAAAGTCTTTCATGAGCGGGCTGCCCAAAGT
>CAJBLW010000433.1 GCA_903953985.1 uncultured Burkholderiales bacterium | reverse complement strand
TTCGCTTTTGGCCAGACCCTGTTTCGTGCTGGCGGGCGCGATCATGGCCGAGGGCGGTATGTCGCGACGCTTGGTGGCGTTTGCCGGTGTGCTGATCGGTTTTGTGCGAGGCGGCTTGTCCCTGGTCAACATTTTGGCCTCCACATTTTTTGGGGCCATTTCCGGCTCGTCGGTGGCTGACACGGCATCGATTGGCTCGGTCATGATCCCTGAGATGGAAAAAAACGGTTACCCCCGGCCTTTTGCCACGGCCGTGACGGTGAGTGGCTCGGTGCAGGCCATCCTGATCCCGCCCAGCCACAATGCGGTCATTTATTCCATGGCCGCAGGGGGCACGGTGTCGGTGGCGGCATTGTTCATGGCCGGCGTTTTCCCCGGCTTGCTGCTCGGCTTCAGCCTGGCGATGTATTGCCTGTATGTGGCGCGCAAGGAAAACTATCCCAAAGGACGCGTGATTCCCCTGAAGGAAGCCCTCAAGATTTGTGTTGACGCGTTGTGGGGGCTGGCCACCATGGGCATCATCTTGGGCGGCATCTTGAGTGGCGTGTTCACGGCCACCGAATCGGCCTCGATCGCCGTGGTGTGGGCCTTTTTTGTGACCATGTTCATTTACCGCGATTACAAGTGGAAAGACCTGCCCAAACTGATGCACCGCACGGTCAAGACCGTCACGATCGTGATGATCCTGATTGGCTTTGCCGCGAGCTTCGGTTACATCATGACCTTGATGATGATTCCGCTGAAGATCACCACGCTCTTCACGGCCCTCAGCAGCGAACCCTGGGTGATTTTGTTGTGCGTCAACATCATGCTGCTGGTGTTGGGCACCTTGATGGACATGGCGCCCTTGATCCTGATCCTCACCCCGATCTTGTTGCCGGTCATGAAAACCATCGGGGTGGACCCGGTTCACTTTGGCATGATCATGATGGTCAACCTGGGCATTGGGCTGATCACGCCACCTGTGGGGGCGGTGCTGTTTGTGGGCAGTGCCGTGGCTAAGCTCAAAATCGAGCAAGTCGTCAGGGCCATGAAGCCGTTCTTTGTGATCCTGTTGTTCGTGCTGGTGCTGGTCACGTATGTGCCGCAAATTTCACTTTGGCTGCCCCGCAGCATGGGCTTGTAAAAAGCAGCCATGGCCTTGCCCACGGTGCTGGTCACCCACCCTAGTCCGCGCCTGCACACCTATTTTGGTGAGCAGGCGTTGGCCAATTTGCGGCAAGTGGCCCGCGTCAAGCTGAACCCCGATGCGCATGATTGGTCAACCGCCGAGCTGATGGAAGCGGCCCAAGGCTGTGAGGTGTTGATCGCCTACCGGCAGACGGCGCTGGATGCTCATTTTTTTGCTGCTGTGCCAGGCTTGCTGGCAACGGTGCGTTGTGCCGTCGACATTCGCACCATCGATGTGGTGGCGGCCAGCCGTGAAGGCGTGCTGGTCACGCGCGCCAGCCCCGGGTTTGGCCCGTCTGTGGCGGAATGGGTCTTGGGCGTCATGATCGATTTGAGTCGCCACATCACTGCGGCCACGGCCGCTTACCGTCAAGGCCAGACTGTAGAGCCCCGCATGGGGCTTGAGCTGCGGGGTGCCTGTGTGGGCATCATCGGGTATGGCGAAATCGGTCGCCATGTGGCCCGCTTGACTCAGGCTTTTGGCATGCGGGTGTGTGTGTACGACCCTTATCTGGTGCCGCAAGACCCGGCCGTGCAATCGGTGGACTGGCACGAACTGCTGACCCGTGCAGACCATGTGGTGTGCTTGGCCCCGGCAACGCCCGAAACAGAAAACCTGATCAATGCCCAAGCCTTGTCGCTCATGAAACCCACGGCGTTTTTCATCAACGCATCCCGCGGTCAACTGGTCGACGAGTCTGCTTTGTTGCATGCCCTGAACCACGGCCTTTTGGCCGGTGCTGCACTCGATGTGGGCCGTGCCGCAGACCAGATGCCTTCACCCGAACTGGCGCGGCATCCCCAGGTGATCGCCACGCCCCATGTGGGCGGTTTGACACCCCAGGCCATTGCCCATCAGGCGCTCGAAACCGTGGTGCAAACGACGGAGATTTTGCAAGGGCGAATGCCCCACGGCGCGGTCAATCCGGCACACGCGCAACGTTTGCTAGATCGGGTGACGCCATGACCGCCGTTTCGTTTTCTGTTCCCCCCGGGGCGTGTGATTGCCACATGCATGCCTATGACGAGGCCTACCCCTTGGCGCCCACGGCCACTTTCAAGCCGCCGTACGCCCCCATGAATGACTACGCCCAAGTCCAGGCCGCGTTGGGTTTGACGCGGGTGGTGGTGGTGCAACCCACAGGCTATGGGTTTGACAACCGCTGTACCTTGGCCGCTGTGGCCAGCTTGGGCGGTCGCGCCCGTGGTGTGGCCATGGTGCCGGTACAGGTGAGCGACACCGAATTGCAGGCTTTGCATGCCGCAGACGTTCGGGGTGTTCGCATGATGATGTTCCCAGGCGGGCTGTTGGGCTGGGACGCCCTGGCCCCCATGGCCGACAAGGTGCGGCCTTGGGGTTGGCATTTGAATGTGCAGTTCAATGGCTGCGACTTTGTGCAGCGCCTGCCGCTTTTGCAAAGCCTGAACGTGCCGTTGGTGATCGATCACACCGGGAAATTTCTGGTGCCACCTGCGGGCACAAACGACCCGGCGTTTCAGGCCCTTTGCCATTTGCTGGACATGGGCCGCGTCTGGGTCAAGCTGTCTGCCCCTTATGAGACTTCGCGTCAAGGCGTGCCGCACTACGATGATGTGGGTTTGCTGGCGCGTTATCTGGCCACCCATTACCCCGAGCGCTGCTTGTGGGCGAGCAATTGGCCTCACCCCAACCAAGACCCCGTGCCGTCCAATGCTGCCTTGCTGAACCTTTTACCCCACTGGGTTGCGCGTCACGCGGACCTGCAACGCATCTTGGTGGACAACCCTGCTCAGCTTTATGGTTTTGACACTTGACCGCTCAGCTTTTGAACCATTTTCAGAAAATGTGACCCCATGGCCCATGTTTATGTTTCGAACGCCGAAAGTGGCGACATCTCGGTGCTGCACATGGCGGCCCATGGCGAGCTTCGGCTGCAAAACACCGTGCCCTTGGGCGGAAACCTGATGCCCATCTCCATCAGCCCCTCGCAGCACATGCTGTACGCGGCTCGACGCAGCGATCCGATGGCGGTGGTGAGTCTGGCCATTGACCCGCAAAGCCGTGATCTGCGCCCGGTGGGTGAGTCGCCTTTGCCTGCCAGCATGGCCTATGTGGGCACTGACACCGCAGGGCGATTTTTGTTGGCCGCCTCCTACCCCGGGCACCAGCTCACCGTGAGCCCGGTGCAGCCCGATGGCACGGTGGGCGCTGTGCAGCAAGTGGTGCCTACGGGCCCCAATGCCCACGCCATCATGGCGTCGCCTTGCAACCGTTATGTTTTGGCCACCAGCCTGGGCAGTGGCGAACTCATGGTGTACGCATTCCATGCCGAGACGGGCCGCCTGACGCCTGCATCCACTTGGCATGCACGGGCTGGTGCAGGGCCTCGGCACTTCCGGTTTGACCCAGCAGGCCGATTTGTTTATCTGCTCAACGAACTGGATGGTACGGTGGACGTGCTGGCCTGGGACGCCCAGCAGGGTCGCTTGAGCAGCGTGCAAAGCAGCGTGGACATTTTGCCGCTGGGCTTCACGGGCAAGCCCTGGGCGGCAGACTTGCACCTCACGCCCGATGGGCTTTATCTGTACACCAGCGAGCGAACTTCCAGCACTCTGGCGCACTTCGCTGTGGACGTGGTCACGGGGCATATCTCCCTCAGAGGGCATACGGCGGTTGAAGCCCAGCCCCGGGGTTTTGCCATCGATGCGACAGGCCAGTATTTGCTGGTGGTGGGCCAGTTGTCACACCACCTCAGCCGTTATGCGATCGACCGCGAGACGGGCCAATTGACGCTGCGCCAACGCCTGCCGGTGGGGCAGGGCCCGAATTGGGTGGAGATACTGGGATGAGCGAAACGAAATCCGCCGCGCAGCCGCGTTTGGTACGCATGCACCCGGCCGACAACGTGGCCATTGTGGTCAACGAGGGCGGGTTGCCCTCCGGCACCCTTCTTGAAGGGGGTTTGGTTTTGCTGGACAAAGTGCCTCAGGGCCACAAGGTGGCGTTGGTGGCTTTGGCGACAGGCGACGTGGTGCGTCGCTACAACGTGCCCATTGGACATGCTTTGCAAGACATCGCAGCGGGGCGCTGGGTGCACGAGCGCTTGCTGCAAATGCCCGCTGCTCGCGAGTTGCAGGGCCTGCCCATGGCCACCGTAGCGGCACCTGTGCAAGCGCCACTGACCGGTTACACCTTTGAGGGCTACCGCAATGCCGATGGCTCGGTGGGCACGCGCAATATTTTGGCCATCACCACCACCGTGCAGTGCGTGGCGGGTGTGGTGTCACAAGCTGTGCGTCGCATCAAGGACGAGTTGTTGCCTTTGTACCCGCATGTGGACGACGTGGTGGGGCTGGAGCACAGCTACGGCTGTGGCGTGGCCATCGATGCGCCCGACGCCATCATCCCGATTCGCACCTTGCGCAACATCAGCCTGAATCCCAACTTTGGGGGCGAGGTCATGGTGGTCAGTCTGGGGTGTGAAAAACTGCAGCCCGAGCGCTTGCTGCCGCCCGGCAGTTTTCCAATCACCGATGCGCGTGACCCTGCGGGTGGGCCTGACACGGTTTGCCTGCAAGACGCGCAGCATGTGGGCTTCATGTCGATGCTGGACAGCATTGTGCAAAGCGCGCGCCCTCATCTGGAGCGGCTGAACGCCCGCAGGCGCGAGACGGTGCCCGCTAGCCAACTGGTGGTGGGTGTGCAGTGCGGCGGCAGCGATGCGTTTTCAGGGGTCACCGCCAACCCCGCGGTGGGCTTTGCGGCTGACTTGCTCGTGCGCGCTGGGGCCACGGTGATGTTCAGCGAAAACACCGAGGTGCGCGACGCGGTGGAGCAACTCACGCAACGCGCTGCGACGCCGGCGGTGGCCCAGGCCATTGTGCGCGAGCTCGACTGGTACGACCGTTATCTGGAACGCGGCCGCGTGGACCGCAGCGCCAACACCACGCCAGGCAACAAGGCGGGCGGCTTGTCCAACATTGCCGAAAAAGCCATGGGCTCCATCGTCAAGAGCGGCACGGCAGCGATTTCGCATGTGTTGGCGCCGGGCGAAAAGTTGCGGCCAGACCAAAAGGGCTTGGTTTTTGCGGCCACACCGGCCAGCGACTTCATTTGCGGCACGTTGCAGCTGGCGGCGGGCATGAATGTGCATGTCTTCACCACCGGGCGTGGCACGCCTTACGGACTGGCCGAGTGCCCCGTCATCAAGGTGGCCACGCGCAGCGATTTGGCCAGGCGCTGGCATGACCTGATGGACATCAATGCGGGGCGCATCGCCGATGAAGGCGTCAGCATCGAAGACATGGGCTGGGAGCTGTTTCGCACCTTGCTCGATGTGGCCAGTGGCCGCAAAACCTGGGCTGAGCACTGGAAGCTGCACAACGCCCTGGTGCTGTTCAACCCTGCACCGATCACCTGAACTTTTTAACCACAACCAGGAGACACACCATGACACAACGTCGTCAATTCATTCAGTCGGCCGTGGCCTGCGCCGCAGCCGCCATGGCACCTGCGGCCTTCAGCCAAGCAGCACCTTGGCCAGCCAAGCCGATCAACTATTTGGTCGCTTTCCCGCCCGGCGGCACCACCGATATCCTGGCCCGAGTGGTCTCGCAAAAACTGGGCACTGCCTTGGGCACCACCCTTGTGATCGAAAACAAGGGCGGCGCAGGGGGCAGCGTGGGCTCCGAGATTGCGGCCCGCGCCCCGGCCGATGGCTACAACCTGCTGGGCGGCACCATCAGCTCGCACGCCATCAACGTCAGCTTGTACCCCAAGCTGGGTTATGACCCCATCAAATCGTTCACACCGGTGTACCTGTACGGCACCAACCCGGTGGTGTTGGTGGTGGCCGCCAACAGCCCTTACAAAACACTCAGAGATTTGTTGACTGCGGCCAAAGCCAACCCTGGCAAGTTGTCGGGTGCATCGGCGGGCAACGGCACATCTCAGCACTTGGCGCAAGAGCTGCTGGCGTTCAAGGGCGAAGTCAAATTCACCCATGTGCCCTACAAGGGCAGCGCCCCTGCTATTCAAGACGTGATGAGCGGGCAGGTCGACTTCATGTTCGACACCACCGTGGTGGCGGGCGCCCACATCCAGAGCGGCAAACTGCGCGCGCTGGCCGTGACATCTGCAAAACGCTTGACCGACACCTTGACCGAAGTGCCGACTGTGAGCGAATCGGGCTGGCCTGGCACAGCCGGTTTTGAAGTCGTGTCTTGGCAAGCGTTGTTTGCACCCGCAGGCACACCCAAACCCATCGTGGACAAACTGCATGCCGAAATTTTGAAGATCATTCAGAGCCCTGAAATGCAAGAGCGCATCAAAGGGCTGGGCATGCAACCTTCGGTGCTGACCCCAGAGCAGGTTCAGGCTTTCCAGAAAGCTGAAATCGACAAATGGGCCCAAGTGATCAAAGCGGCCAACATCAAACTCGACTGAGGTTCAACCATGTTCAAAATTCTCTTTTCTGCCTTGGCCGCTGTTTCCTTCTGTGCTGCCGCACAGGCCCAAACCGCTTACCCCACCAAACCCATCAAGATCGTGGTGCCTTTCCCTGCGGGTGGCACATCGGATGTGTTGGCGCGACTGATTGGGCAGAAGATGACCGAGAGCTGGGGTCAGCCTGTGGTCATTGAAAACAAGCCTGGCTCCAGCGGCAACCTCGGAGCCGATCTGGTGGCCAAATCAGCGCCCGATGGCTACACCTTTGCCTTGATGGATGTGGGCAATTTGGTGATCAGCCCCGCCTTGTTCAAATTGCCCTTTAATGTGGCCACTGACTTTGCCCCAGTGGCGATGGTGGCTTACTCGCCCCACCTTTTGGCCGTGAGCACCAAGGTCCCCGCCAACACCCCGGCCGAACTGGTGGCTTATGCCAAAGCCCAAAAGGGCAAGCTCAATTACGCTGTGGCTGCGGGCATGGGCAGCGCCTCGCACTTGGCGGGCGTCATGTACGCGCAGCGCAACGGCATCGAGTGGGGCTATGTGCCCTACAAAGGCGGCGCACAAGCCATCACCGACTTGATTGGCGGCCAGGTGGACGTGATGTTCAATGGCATGGTGGCCACCTACCCGCACGTGAAGGCAGGCAAGATTAAATTGATCGCCATTTCAGGGGTTAAGCGCAATGCGCAAATGCCCGATACGCCCACTGTGGCCGAAAGCCTGCCTGGCTTTTTGACCGGCAGTTTTCAGGGCCTGCTGGCCCCTGCGGGCACCCCCAAAGCCATCATCGACAAAATGCATGCCGAGGTGCAACGCATTGCGGCCATCCCCGAGGTGCGCGAGCGTTTGACCACGCTGGGTGCGGAACCCTCCGCCATGAGCCCCGCTGAGTTTGGCAACTGGCTCAAGGCCGAAATACCGGCCATGGCCAAAATTGTGAAAGACGAGAAGATCACGGTGGAGTGATCACAACCGTTGGAAAGAAGGGGCCCTTCAGTTCGACAGCCCCCATGACAGGTCTTCGGGCCTGGTGTGGCGTTCCCAAATTTCTTGGGATGGGCTTTAACTGCAGCTGACGCTGCCGCAACCCGACATGGTCACCGTTTTGATGGCCGAGGGATCGGCCAGGGTTTCTGAGATGCTGTCAAAACCCACTGATTTCAGGTGCGCCGCCAGGCCCGCGTCCATGCTGTTCGCGTGGCCGGGAAACCATTCGGCCAGTGCTTCGGCCATGCGGGTGATGATGGTCGTGTCGCTGTCCAGGTAATGGGCTTCGACCACCCGCATGGTTTCCAAAATGGTGGCGTGGTGTTCGGCGTGGCAGTTGTCGGCTGAAAAACCGGTGGCCAGCATCCAGCGCTCTTCTTGCGCAAAGTGCTCGACCGTGTGGTCTAGAAATTTTTTGTAGACCGGCAGTTGCTCTTCTTCGGGGGTGGCCAATATCGCGTTGATCATGTCCACGAATTCCAGGTGCGTCTCGTCCATGCGGGCGTCGCCCGTTTGAAGTGACTCGGTCCAAGCCATGACTGGAGGCATCTGGGTGTGAGCGTCAGAGGAGGAGGAGGCGGTGGTGGTCATGGC